>JAIBHM010000110.1 GCA_020028535.1 Armatimonadota bacterium
TCGGCGGTCGCGGCATCCAGGTCGGTGCCCAGGTTGAACTCGATCCCGACGATGGACTGTCCTTCTGCGCTCGTGGAAAACACCCGCCGCACGCCGGTGAGCGAGCTCAGCTGTTCCTCCAGCGGCTTGGTGATCAGCGTCTCGACCTCTTCCGGGCCTGCTCCTTGATACACCGTGATCACAGTAACGAACGGGAACTCGACGTTCGGGAACAACTCGACCGGCATGCGGGCGACGGAGATGAGGCCGAGCACGGTCAGGGCCAGAATCACCATGAGCACGAAGACCGGCCGGCGGATCGAGAGCCCGGAGAGCCCCATCAGCGATTCACCACCTTCACGGCCTGGCCGTCACTCAAGTCTTCCGGCCCCAGCGTCACGACGAGTTCGCCTGCCTGCACCCCGTAGGTGATCTGCACAGTCGTGTGGTGCCGCAGACCCACCAGCACGCGGCGGACCTGCGCCCTCCCGTCCTTGACCACGATGACCTCGGCCTGTCCGTTCTGCCGGAGCGCGCTGCTGGGAACGATCAGCACGTTCTCCCGGCGCTCCACCAGGATCTCGGCGCGCACCGATGTGCCGGGACTCAACGTGCCCGGCGTATCGGCCAGGCGGATGCGGGCTTTTGCAGCGCGTGTCAGCGGATCGGCCGCGGGCTGAACCAAGCGCACCGTCCCTCGGACTTCGATCGTGGTTGCCACCTCAGGACGGATCGTGACAGACTGTCCGGCCCGCACCAGCCGCAGGTCGCGCTCGCCGACCGTCACTTCGACTTCAAGGTTGCGGTCGTCGTAGAGCACGGCGACTTTTGAACCCGGGGCGATAAACTCGCCGAGTGTGGCGGGCAATTCAGCGATGCGGCCGTCAAACGGCGCCCTGATGGTGGCGTTGGCCAGCTGCACCCGCGCCAGTTGGAGAGACGCCAACGCTCCGCCATACGCGGCGTCGGCCTGCTCGACCTGGGCCCGAGCCATACGCAGGTCTTCCTGGCGCGCTCCAACCTGGACCAGGCTCAGCTGCTGCCGGGCGGAATCCAGCGCAGACTTCATCACATCGCGCTGAAGGATGGCATCGTCCAGCTGTTGCCGGCTCACGGCGCCGGACTCGAAGAGCTGCTGCATGCGCGTGACGTTCCTTTCGGCGCTGCGCAGGTTCGCTTCGGCCTGCGCCACCGCGGTCTCGGCCAGGGCCCGCTCCTGCGACCGCGCACCCGACTGCAGCGCGGCCAATCGCGCCTGTGCCACTTCATGCGCTGCGGCCGCCTGGCGCACTCCTTGCTCGGCCTGTGTGACCTGTGCCGCCTGATCTGAGGCATCGAGGGCGACGATGGCCTGCCCTGCTGATACCCGGGCACCTTCCTGGACGTAGATCGCCGCGATCTTGCCGGCAATCTTCGGGGTCAGCTCGACGCGGCGGGCGGCGACGATCGTTCCAGTCAGGTCGAGCGTCTGCTCGATGGACCCGAAAGTGGCCGGCGTCGCTTCCACTGCAACGGTATCGGATTCTATCGGTGATGCCTGCGGCCGACTCGGCGGCGCTGCGGACCGACCCCGCTGCTGCGCCACCAGTCCTCCTACGAGGATGATCGCTACTGCCGCGGCGATGATAATGCCCCACTTTCTCATTGCCTGCCTCCCGATTTCGCCGCCGTACGGTCGTTGCCCGCCGCCGATGTGAAGATACCCTCGCCGAGACCCAGCCGGAGCGTCGCCATGACGCTCGGCCAGTCTACGTGCGTTCGGGCAATGCTCTCCTGCAAACTCAATCCGTCAAAGACTGCGACGAGGGTCGCGGCGATGCCCTCCGCATCGATGTCGGGCCTGATCAGCCCCTGTCGCATCCCTTCCCGCAGCAAGCCGGCCAGAAACGTCTTCCAGCGATCGTAGGCCTGCGCGCACAGCGCACGCAGGTGAGCGTTCTTTGAGGCTTCCGCCCAGATCTCCAGATGCAGCTGCGGGGAGTGCACCGGGTGCGCTTCTTCCGACACCAGCCGGTCGACGAGCACGGCGGCCACGCGGTCCAGCTTGTCAATTGCCGTCCCACCGTCGGAGGCGGCGTCCTGGGCCGCCCGCAGGGTGTCGATGAAACTCTCGTCGATCACCGCGGCCATGATCTCATCTTTCGACTCGAAGTACGTGTACAGACCGCCCTTGCTCAACTTCGCCGCATCACAGATGTCCTGCACGCTGGTCTCGTGATATCCTCGGTCCCGAAAGCAGGTCGCCGCCGCGTGAAGGATCTTTTCGCGCTGCTGCTGCTCGTGCGCGTCGCTGATCTTTGGCATGACTTACGCTCCGCCTCCCGCCTGTGTCTGCATGGGCAATTGAGGTGGCGCGACGAGATAGCTCACCAGCCAGCCGGTGATGGCGGCGAGCGTGATTGCCCCCATCCACAGGTGCACGCGCCACCAGATACCGACGTCGATCGCCAGGACCAGCACATACAGCGTGTAGAGGATCGCAGGCACGATCGCTGCAAACAGGCGCAGACGCGCCGGGCGTGCAGCAGAGGGTCGCAAGCGCGCAGCGAGCAGATCTGCGGCCACTCCGCCCAACGCTGCGACAGCGATGAGCGGGAGCGGTCCGGTGTCGAGGAAAAGGTCTCGCATCATGGCGATCAGCGCGGTGTTGAGCGTCATGATCACCGTAAAGGTCCCGACAGGGGGCGTCCATCGCCGCAATACGGTCAGGATGAAGCCCATCAGGATGGCTGTCTGAACGACGATCCCTGAGAGAGTCGCGAGCTGCTCGAAGAATGCGAAGTACCCGATCAAGCTGAAGCCCGTGGTGAGCTCGGCCGCCATCAACGGGCCGAGCATCACATCGGGCCGCCGGTTGGCTGCCGCCCAGGTGGTGCCAAACGGATGCATGTATTGAGTCATGAAGGTCATCACGGACAGGACCATTGCCGCCGAGAGCATCACCGGAAAGAAGGCCCGCAGGGAGGGTCGGTCCTCTGAACGCCGCCAGGCGGCGCGCAGCGGGCCGCTCACCATCAACCCACCACCCAGGGCGAGCAGCAGGTGTGTCGGGCTGAGCAGGGCTTCGAGATCGACCTCGATCCCGAACAGCAGGTGCCAGATCATATCCCCGAGGCCGCCGAAGGCAAAGACCGCCACGCCGATCACGGACGGTTCATATCCTTGTGGGATGGCATGCGATCCGGCGTATCCGGCCGTTCGATTCCGCAGCACAGTGCCCACGATCACCGCAGCCAGCGCAAGGTACGCAGCGTACAGAAGGCCGTGCCATGGTGTAAAGAAGGTTTCGATGAGGCCTGTGTGAATGTGAGCCCAACCGTCCAGATACACGCCGCCGACGAGCGCACTGCCAAGCACTGCAACGAGCGCATCGAAACGGCGGGATCTCACCGCCTGTTCCGCGACCGCTGCCGAAGAAACGCTACTTCGCAACGCTACGCTGCGTGTCGCCATTCTGCCTCACCCCTGTAGGTAACGCCCCGTTGTGAACCACGTGTGAAACGCCGCGATGGAAAGAAAACCGGATGGTCGGTTTTAGGCCACCCATCAGGGTAGTGCCCCAGTACCCACGCTGTCAAGACACATCTGGCGCAGGAACTTGGTCCGGACCGAGTTGCTCGGAGCTGGACTTAGGCGGGGGTTTGGACGGGGGTTCTACGTATTCGCCTCAGGAGCAAGACCAGCACCGCTCCGATTCCCCAGGTGATGGCAGCCAGGATCGCCAGCCACCCGAGGCCGGGGATGAACACGAGTACTCCCAGCAGCAGCGCCCCGACCACTGATTCCAGAACAGGATTGTGCTGCTGGTGGAACCCGCCGAGCAGCCGGTCGCCGATGAGTTGGGAGAGGCCCGCAAAGCCCACGAGACCGACGAGCATCAAAATGAAGGGCAGAAAGGCCACGATCGGGATTCCCACGATGGACAGTGCCAGGACCACCACAAGCGGCGGCAGGGCCACCCAGAGCACGACGCCGGCAACCAGCGATTCGCCGGGAGAACGATGCAGGACGTCCGCGATGCGGCGGATCTGCGTTGGGAAGACGGCGCTGCAGACTCCGGCCAGGATAATGAAACCCACCATCGTCCAGGCCGCCACAGCGCGCATTGTCCCTGACCACCACCACGACGCGTCCGGCCATGGTTGGGGGCGCGCAGACGGAGAAGACGGCGCAGGAGCTGTGGGGGGCGTGGGTACCGGCGCGGGCGCAGGCGCCGGACTCGATGGGCTCAGCACCGGTCCCTGAACCTGCCCGCGGACCCTCGAACCGGACGCCCGATTAATCCGTCCGTTTGCCGACCACACATCGCCTTGCACCTCAGCGGATGACCCGAGCACGATATCGCCGTTGAACGTCCGCACGGAGCCCGTGACCGTCCCGTTGATGAAGATGTCGCCGTTCATCGCCAGCGCATCCCCGCGCAGGGTTCCCTCGACCCGGATCTGGCCGTTCATCGCGACCGCCGAACCGTCGTGGATCGTATCGCGCGGAACGACGATGTCGCCTGAAACGCGCACCGTGACCCCCTGCGCGGACACCACGGGCGTGAGCACACCAAGCAGTACTGCCGCGGCAATCACCAGTCGCACGCCGTCGCCTCCTCTCGCACCACAGCCTCCCGCTTACGTCACGTTGCTCGCAAGATCGCCAAGGATCCGCAGTTCGCGTCCCAGGCGGGGGACCGCGCTGCTCGTCTCACGCTCCGCGCAGTACGCCACGTCCGCGCCCAGTCCAAGCCGGATGACGTTCTGCCCCGCCGTCGCGCGCGTGAACACCCCCATGGTGTCGGGCTCGCTGCGGTAGAGTTTTACGGCGGCGGCTGCGCCGTCCGTCAGGTCGTATCGGGCCTGATCCAGCAGGCGCGACGCGAGGTATCCCGCGCAGTGGGCATCGTCGAGGCCGAAGCCTCCTTCGCGTCCCGCGCAGACAATTGTCACATCCACCCCGCCGTCCCGGGCCGCCTTCGCTCCTTCGGCCATCACCGCCTCTCCGTTGCGCATCGACCCGACCAGGACCGGACCGAGGCTCTGCACGGCGCGAATGGCCGCCGTCCCGTTGGTGGTGACGAAGACCACGGGACGGCCGCGCACCGCAGCCCTGGAGAGCTCGACCGGAGAGTTCCCGTAATCGAATCCCCGCGGCGCAAGCCCTTCCTCCTCACCGGCCATCACCGCGCCGTCACGGCTGTAGGGACTCCCGCGAGCTGAGGCCACGCTGGATGCGATGTAGATCGGACCTGCGCCTCGCTCGACCAGTGTGACGAGCGATGTGCTTGCGCGCATCACATCCACGACCACGCAGACCTGCGGGCGATCGACCGGGACAGGGGTCGGCGGGACCCCGGGCGTGAGCGATTCCCAGAGTGCGCCGGTGGCGAGCAGCGAGGGGTGGAACGCGACATGCAGGCGCATGCGCGTTACCCGTTAAACTGCCGTTTGCGGCGGTCCTGCTCGATGGCCCAGCGCAGCCGCGACTGAATCTGCGTTGCGGCGTCCGCGGCGGATATTCCGAAGAAGGCGGCATCGGCTGCTTTGATCGTCAACAGCACCTTCCCGCCCCCGATGATTTCCCAGGTATCCCCGAGCCGGATCGTCGTCACGTGGCCGGGATCCGGATCGCTGTCGAAGAACTGGCCGAGCGTGGCCGCCATGCCCGCGATACGCGCGGGATCGGGGAGCCGCACCACAGGCGTCTCGTTCACGGATAGCTCGGAGATTTCCCGGCCGCCGTCGGTGATCATCTGGGTGCTGATCCGCAGAAAATTTGCGGCCGTGCGCCGGATGATGGGAATGCCCCTGCGCCGCAGCTCGGTCTGGAGGTAGGCGACACGCTCTTCCGTACGTGGATGATCGCGAAACGCCCCGGGATCGACGGTCGCCCGGAATCGCTCTTCGCGCAGCAGGCGCTCCATCAGCGTGAGCGCGGCGACCGGAGTGTAAGGCGTCCGTGCAAGATAGGCGATCGAGAGCAGATCCGCCTCGCGCTCCAGGTCCCGGGTGTACCCGCTCAGCATGCCGTAACTGATCAGCTGCGCGCCCGCGGCGATATTCGGGTCGGCCGTGAGCACCGCGATGAGGATCGTCCAGAACACGGCCTGGTTCGAGCGGCGGATCATCTCCATCTGGTGACGCCGCGCGGTATGGGCCACCTCATGCGCCAGCACGGCTGCCAGCTCGTGGTCGGACCGCACGAACGACAGCATCGGCTTCGTGACGTACACGAACCCGCCGGGCAGCGCGACCGCGTTGGGTTCTGCGAACTCGATCACCTTGAATGACCAGGGCAGCGTGGGGCGTTCCGAGGTCTCCGCAATGAGCTGCCCGATCCGGGCGACCCGCTCCGCCACCGCCCGCTCGGTGACGACCTTGTACTCGAGCTCAATGCGGCGGGCGTAATCCCGCCCGATGCGGATCTCGGCATCATCACCGGGCGCGCCCCGGGCGGGTGCGGTCCCGATCACCAGCAGGGCAATGACCGCGAGGAGGATGGAACG
>JAIBHM010000111.1 GCA_020028535.1 Armatimonadota bacterium
CCCGGACCGCTCGTAGCGGTACATTCGACCGAGCTCCGCGATCCGCACCGGGAGGTCGCGGTACGAGTGCTGGTCCTGCTTGTAGATCATGATGTGGTGCGGGCAGTTCATCGGCTTGAGCACGAGCTGCTCGTGATCGACCTCTATCGGCGGATACATGTTCTCGCGGAAATGCTCCCAGTGCCCTGAAATCTTGTACAGCGTAGAGGACGCCAGATCGGGGGCGTAGACGTGCTCGTAGCCGTGGCGCAGCTCCACGTCGATAATGTAATTCTCGAGGATGCGCCGGATCGTCGCCCCACGGGGTAGCCACAGCGGGAGTCCCTGCCCCACCTCCTCGGCGAATGCAAAGAGCTTCAACTCGCGGCCGAGGCGGCGGTGGTCGCGCCGCTTCGCCTCCTCCTGCATGCGCACGAACTCGTCCAATTGCTCTTGGCGGGGGAACGTAATCCCGTAAATACGCGACAGCATCTCACGATGCTCGTCCCCCCGCCAGTACGCCCCACCGGTGCTGAGCAGCTTGATCGCCTTGATCAGTCCTGTGCGGGGCAGATGTGGACCGCGGCACATGTCGCTGAACCCGTCTTGCCGATAAAAGGAGACCCGAGCATCGGGGATGTCCTGGCGCAGCAGCTCGACCTTGTACTTCTCCCCCATCTGTTCATACGTGCGGATGGCTTCATCGCGAGGGATTTCCACACGTTCGATGGGCAGATCTTTCTTGGCAAGCTCGCGCATCCGCGCCTCGATCCGTTCCAGGTCCTCGGGCGTAAACGGGCGGCCGATGTCGATGTCGTAGTAAAAGCCTTGATCGATCGGCGGGCCAATAGCGAGCTTGGCCTCCGGGAACAATTCCTTGACGGCCTGGGCCATGAGATGGGCGGACGAATGCCAGTAGACCTCCCGTCCTTCAGGTTGGTCGAAGCCGAGGAATTCTACCCGCGCGTCCTCGTCGAGGCGAGCGGCCAGATCCCGGACGGCGTCGTTCACCTTCGCCGCGAAGGCATCGGCCCGCCCGGCGTCCCGGGCCACCTGCGCCAGTGGCACCCCGCGATCATATTCGCGGCGGCTCCCGTCGGGGAACGTCACTGTGATCCGGCTCACCTTGACGCTGCTCATCTCGACTCCCTCCAAAAAACACAACGCCCCGTCCACTTCTGGGACGGGGCGCACCCGCGGTTCCACCCTGGTTCCGCCGCGCATTGCGCGGCAGCGCTTTACCTCCGTTACGGGGAGGTCCGGCCTGCCCTACTCGTGACTTCGGGCGGCAGCTCTGAGGAGGTCTTCAGCCGGTCGCTCGAGGGAGGTTCACACCCAGGACCTCCCCTCGCTCTGCGACGCGATGGCCGGCTTACTCGTCCTCGTCCTCGCTTCAGCCGCAGTATAACACCCGCAAGAAGGCTGTCAACCTCAGTGAACCCGAGACCCGATGGCCGCGTTTATCCAAAGGTCCGAAGACATGCGAGGCAGGAGGTTTCGCACATGCGGTACGTCATGGTCGCACTGGGGCTGGCGCTGCTTCTGGCGTTTGTTTCCGCGGTTAGCGCCCAGCCGGGGCTCCCCCTGCAGGTAACTGTCAAGTATGTCGGCGGTGGCACGAACGCGGTCACTGTGTCCGGCACGACCGTTCCCGGCACCGTGGTATCGGTGAAGGGGACGAGCAAAGTCGTCGATCGGACCGGAAAATTCTCACTCAGGTCGTCCCTGCCCGTATCCCTCGTAGCGGTCAAGGACAAGCACATCCGGCGGCTGAACCTGAACCTCCCGAGCGGGGCGACGAAGTGGCTGTCCTGGCTGACTGTGAACGCGAACCTCACCCAGATGAAGACGACGGTGGCGGGCGCGCTCACGATCAAGGATCACCCGTCGGCATCGGTTATCGTGGAGCACGTGGAAGCCGACAAAATCGTCCAGGCCGGCGTGACCCAGGGGAAGTTCAGCCTGGGCTTCCCGCTGGTGCCGCGCGTCAACACGCTGAACTGGAAGCTGCGCTACGGCCTCCTCAGCTGGAACGCGCCGAGCCTGACCTTTACGGTTCAGTAGGGGCCAGATCGAGAATCAAGGTCACCGGACCGTCGTTGTGAATCTCGACGGTCATCATGGCCCGGAAGCGGCCGGTTGATACCGGCACGCCGAGCGCACGCAGGCGATCGTTGAACACCTGATACAAGGCTTCTGCACGTTCCGGAGGGGCGGCGTCGATGAAACTAGGCCGCCGTCCCTTCTCTGTGTTTCCGTAGAGGGTGAACTGGGACACGGAGAGGACGGCTCCGCCGGCGTCCAGGAGCGACCGGTTGAGCTTGCCTTCGTCGTCCCCGAAGATTCGCAGATGGGCAACCTTCTCCGCCAGCGCGGCGGCCTGCGCCTCAGTGTCACGCACGTGCACGCCGAGCAAGACGACGTAGCCGCGGCCGATCTCACCCACAACCTCATTTCCGACCCGCACTTTCCCCTGGGTGACCCGCTGGACAACAGCCCGCATCCCGACGCTCCTATCCCCCCAGCTCGTAGCCTGTTCGGAGGATTCGTCCAGCCACCAGGTCGGCCACCAACTTTCCGGTCGCCGGACCCAGCGCAATGCCTGTCCCTTCATGGCCCGTGGCGAGAAGAAACCCTTGCGGCCCGGCCCAACCGATGAGCGGTCGGCCGAGATCGCAATAGGGCCGGAATCCGACGAGCACCGACTCTGGCCGGAGATCGCGGAGTGCAGGCACAAATCGTGCCGCACGGGTCCAGACGGAGGCGACAACTCCCGGATCAACATTGTGCTCGAATCCTTTGAACTCGCGGCTGCTCCCGATGAGACATCCACCAGAGGGGGCTGGTTGCATCACAAACTCAAGTCCGCGGCCGTCGGTAGACGGCCGCGTCGCTTCTTCGTAGCCGAACTCAAGCATGGGACGTGTCACGAGCCGCCGGGAGATCCGTACGATATGCCCCCGGCGTGGGCGGACGGGGACCGTGACGCCGGCCAGCCGGCCCACTTCCGCGGACCAGACGCCCGCCGCGCATACCACTGTCGCCGCGGGAATCCGTTCTGTCATCGTGCGGACAGCCATCACGCGATTCGTCTCGACTTCAATGTCCACGACGGGCTGATGAGTAAGAACTTGCGCGCCGAGCGTCTCGGCGCGCTTCATAAGCGCGCGGCAGACCTGCGGGGGATCAACGACGGCGTCGCCCGGACAGTACAGCGCGCCGGCCAGATCAGGCGCCAGCATAGGCTCGAGGTCGTGCAGATTGCTGCGATCGAGCAACTCTACCGGAATGAACTCTCGCGCCCGCTCACACTGCGCACGAAGCATCTCAAGTTCGGACGGACTAGACGCGATGCTAAGTCCCCCGGTCGGCAGGATCCTCACACCGGCATCCTCCGCCAGCAAGTCGTATAAACGGCGGCTCTCAGACACCAGTCGATACGCTTCCCGTTCATCTCTCGCGTGGAGGATCACCCAGCCGCCGCTGGCGGATGCCGTGCCGGAGGCCACGTCCCCGCGGTCCAGCAAGACCACGCGATGGCCGTCGCGTGCGAGGAAGTAGGCGCATGAGGAGCCGATGACTCCAGCGCCGATCACCACGACGTCGGCAGACGCGCTCAAGTCAGTTGTCGCTCCGCCAGGAGATCGATGAGGAGCGCCGCCGTCCAGGAGAAATCCGCGCCGCCGAGTGCCTCGCCGGTAAAGGCATGATAATACTCGCTGCACCCCGTACGTGAGACCAGGCCCATCGTCGCTGCCCGTATCTCCGAGGCTTCAGCCTGCAGCCCCAGCGAGCGGAGGCCCTGGATGAGCATCCAGTTGATGTTCACCCATGCGGGACCGCGCCAGTACTTTACAGGATCGAATCCGGCCTGATCGGGCGGCGTCGAAGGCAGCAACACAGTGCCGGCGCTCCGTGCACGGTAGCGGGATAGCATCGCTTTCGCGCCGGCCGGATCCACCAGTCCTCCGTAGATGGCCATCAACCCTGCCACGGTGTCCACGGCGATTGGTCGCTGACCGCGGACATCGTAATCGCGGAACATCGCCGCCGAGGAATCCCACAGGGTCCGATGGTACGAATCCCTGAAGCGGCGAAGCGAAGCCTCATCGAATGCCCGCGGCCTGGCCAGCGCACCGGCCATCCGGTTGAGGTCGGCCGCCGAGCGGTACCACGCGGCGTTGAACAGCGCATCGTACACGGCAAACGGCGTACTGTTGAGGTAGGACCGCAGATCGTAGCGGTGCGCCGCGATGAGCTCGACCAGGTGCATGTAGAGATCGTAGTCACGCGTCGTGGGCCGGGCTGAGGCATCGACCAATGTCGTGTCTACCCGCCGGTAGGGCCGCGACGGCTTGTAACCCTGCCCGACGACGAAGTCCCATCGCGGGCTGTTATCGAGACCGCTCTCCCACGGGTGCACGATCACAATGAGCGGGCTCTCGCCGACGGTGCGATGCCGCGAGAAATACAGCAGCGCTTCGCGCAGCGGCTCAAACACCTGGGCCCACCACGCAAGACGCCGGCGGAGATCCGGCTGCAACAGCCCCACGGCATAGACCGCACTGGCAAGGACCGGCGGCTGCGAGATACCGCTCGTGATCTGGGCGGCATCGCGCACCGGCACTGCGCCCCACCACTCAGGCCCCGGCGCGTAGTCGGTGACCTGGGGATTGTAGCGGATGTGCGGAAGCATCCCGTTGATCCACTGGCCCGAGAGCAACGTCTCGATCTCGCGCACTGCGCGAACCCAATCGAGGTGCGCCCACCCAATGGCGATAAAGGCGCTGTCCCAGTTCCATTGATGAGGATACAGCCGGGGGCTCGGTTTGGTGTACCCGCCGACGTCGTTGCCTCGGAGGACCGCGGCGGCCTGCTGCTCCAAGGCCGCGTCTTCGCTCATCGCGCCGCCAGCGCCGCTCCCGTGGATGGATCCATCAGGCGGATACGGGCGGGGTTGAGCCGCAGCCAGACCTGCGAGCCCGGCTGGACAGGTAGATCAGACGGGACAGTCACCTTGAGGATTTGCGGCCCAGCCTGTACGGTCAGCAACTGCGTCGGGCCGGCCGGCTCGGCGACCACGATCTCTGCGGGCAAGGAGCCGGTCTGGGGTTGGGCAAGCACCTCGATGTGTTCCGGGCGGATGCCGACAATCACCGAGCCGTCTACGGCCGCCCCTCCGACGCCAGCCAGAGGAATCGCGCCTCCTGAGGTCTCCACCGCCACAGATCCATTGCTCCGGCGAAGGACCCCCTCCAGGAAGTTCATCGGAGGTGTGCCGATGAAGCCGCCGACGAAGCGGCTGGCCGGCCGGTCGTAGATTTCGGTCGGCGAGGCGCACTGCACGATCTCGCCGTCCTTCATCACCGCGATGCGGTCGCCCAGGCTGAGGGCCTCGGTCTGATCGTGGGTCACATAGACGGTCGTCGATCTCAGCTCGCGGTGCAGTCGCTTGAGCTCGGCGCGCATGTGCAGCCGCAGCAGCGCGTCGAGGTTGCTGAGCGGCTCGTCCATCAGCAGCACGTCAGGCTCCATGACGATCGCGCGGGCCACCGCCACCCGCTGGCGCTGCCCGCCGGAAAGCTGCGCCGGATAGCGGCCGAGCAGCGGCGAGATCTGGAGCAATTCCGCCACCTCCTCCGCGCGCCGGCGTTGCTCGGCATCGCCCACGTGCCGCATCCGGAGGCCGAAGACGATGTTGTCGTACACGCGCATGTGGGGGAAGACCGCGTACGATTGGAACACCATCGCGATCCCGCGCCGGCCGGGAGGCAGTGACGTCACGTCGCGGCCGCCGATGAGGATGCGGCCCCGGTCCAGCGTTTCCAGTCCGGCCAGCGCCCGCAGCGTCGTCGTCTTCCCGCAGCCCGAAGGCCCCAGCAGCACGAGAAACTCGCCGTCGCGGATATTCAGGGTAAGGTCTTTGATCGCCGCGACCTTCCCGTACTTTTTCCACAGATTCTGGAACTGGATCTCGGCCATGGCCTCCGACCTCCGTCAGCGTACCGTCACGCCCCACAAGGTGAGGAGATACCGGCGGATCAGAAAGATGATGATCAGCGCCGGCACGATCATGAAGAACCCTCCCGCGAAGCGGAAGTGCAGCGGCGCCCCCTGCCCCAGTACTGAGTCGATAATCAGGGCCGGAAGAGTGCGATTGTTCAACGTCAGGATGGTGGACGCAAACACTTCGTTCCACGAAAGCACGAACGTGAAGATTGCCGAGGCTGCCAGCCCCGGCAATGCCATGGGCAGCGTCACGCGGAAGAACGCCTGGAGGCGGCTGCTGCCCAGGGTCATGGCCGCCTCCTCGAGCTCGTACGAAATCCCGATGAACACGCTGGTGACGATGACGGTGACGAACGGGATG
>JAIBHM010000112.1 GCA_020028535.1 Armatimonadota bacterium
CCGTACACCCCGCCGGGCTGCACGATGACGATCGGCGCGCCCTTCGCGATCCGATTTTCGGCGACCTGATGCGCCCGGTATTTCGTTTCGTCGTAATATGACACGAAGGCGTTGCCCCGGCGGCGGTAGGTCTCGTCAACGACCTGGCCGTGCGTGTTCCCGAATGCATTCGCGGTTGAGACATAGATGATCTTGGGCACGCGGGCATCGACCGCGGCATCCAGCACCTGCTCGGTGCCCCGCACGTTCGCCTCGTACATCGCCCGCCGCTCTGACGCTGGAATGCCCACCTTGTACACACCGGCGATGTGGAACACGCTGTTGCAGCCCGGCATCAACTTTCGGAATGCCCCGGCCGAGTTGAGATCGCCTCTCACCACTTCGCAGCCCAATTCGCGCAAGGCGGACGCCCTCTCCGGGGATCGGACCAGGGCCACCACCTCGGCGCCCCGCCCCCGGAGCTTGCGGGCTACGTGCCCTCCGATGAACCCTGCGGCGCCGGTGACGAATACTCGCATCGTTCTCATGCCTTCCTTCCAAACCGTCATGAATCCCCCCCGGAAGGCTGATGAACGTCCGCTATCGAAAATCGCACCACGCCCATGACAGGGTTGCCGGAAGGTACCATTACCTTCCTCTTTACAGATATCGAAGGCAGCACGAGGATGTGGGAAGAGCACGCCGAGGCGATGAAGGTTGCCCTCCGACGTCACGACAGCCTCCTGCGCCGGCTAATCACGGATCACCGCGGCTATGTCTTCAAGACGGTTGGGGACGCCTTTCACGCGGCATTCCCGAGGCCCGCCGATGCCGTGGCCGCGTCTCTTGCGGCCCAGCAGGCCCTGGCCGCCGAGCGGTGGGGCATCCCCGACGGATTACGCGTGCGTATTGCCCTGCACACAGGCGTGGCCGAATCCCGGGACGGCGACTACTTTGGTCCCACGATCAATCGCACCGCGCGCCTGCTGTCCGCGGGTCATGGCGGTCAGGTCCTGCTCTTCCGCAGCACCTATGATCTCGCCCACGAGACGC
This sequence comes from Armatimonadota bacterium, assembly GCA_020028535.1. Lineage (GTDB taxonomy): Bacteria > Sysuimicrobiota > Sysuimicrobiia > Sysuimicrobiales > Kaftiobacteriaceae > Kaftiobacterium. The sequence continues at coordinate 1,033 of JAIBHM010000112.1, forward strand.
TGCCGGCGGGTGTGTCGGTCCGCGACCTGGGTCAGCACCGGTTGAAAGATCTTGCCGGGCCGGAGCAGATCTATCAGCTCATCGCACCTGGACTTCCCTCGGACTTCCCACCACTCGCATCGCTCGACACGTTCCCCAACAACCTCCCGGTCCAACTGAGCAACTTCATCGGCCGCGACCGCGAGATCGCTCAAGCAAAGGGGTACCTCTCGACAGCCAGGCTCCTCACGCTCACCGGTCCGGGCGGCGCCGGCAAGACGCGCCTGGGGCTCCAGGTGGCAGCCGATCTCCTCGACGAGATGGCGGATGGCGTCTGGCTCGCCGAGTTTGCCACACTGTCCGATGCCGCTCTTCTGCCGCAGACCGTCGCCGCGTCTCTGGGCCTCCGCGAGCATTCGGAGCGCCCGATCCTCTCCATCCTCACCGGCTTCCTCCAGTCCAGGCGAGCGCTCGTGGTGCTGGACAACTGCGAGCACGTGGTCACGGAGTGCGCGCAATTGGCCGACCATCTGCTCCGCGCATGCTCGCAGCTGAGGATTCTCGCCACCAGCCAGACGCCGCTGGGGATACCCGGCGAGGTTGTCCTCGCGGTGCCTCCACTCTCGCTGCCGGATCCCGCCCGGGCGCCGTCTGCGGAGCAGCTCACCCAATACGAATCTGTGCGCTTGTTTGTCGAGCGCGCGGCGCTCACCAAACCCGGATTCACGGTGACACCCGACAACGCAGCAGCTGTGGCGCAGATTGTCCGCCAACTGGACGGCATCCCGCTGGCCATCGAACTGGCGGCCGCACGAGCGAAGATGATGTCGGTCCATCAGATCTCCGAGCGACTCGATGACCGCTTCCGGCTCCTCACCGCGGGCGGCCGGACGGTTGCGCCGCGCCAGCAAACTCTCAAGGCCGCGATGGATTGGAGCTATGACCTGCTGACGGAACCGGAACGCGCGCTGCTCCGGCGGCTGTCGGTGTTCGGCGGTGGATGGACGCTTGAGGCTGCGGAAGCGGTCTGTGCGGAAGGTCAGGTCGAAGGCGGGCAGGTCCTCGACCTGCTTGGCCGGTTGGTGGACAGATCGCTCGTGCTCGTGCATGACACGGGACGTGGATCCACCCGGTACCAGATGCTGGAAACCGTACGTCAGTACGGCCAGAACCGGTTGCGGGAGTCCGGAGAGGATGTGCGGACCAGGACCCGTCACCGCGACTGGTTCCTGATTCTCGCGGAGCGGGCCGACCGGTATCTTCAAGGGGCCGAGCAGCGCGCGTGGCTGGACCTGCTCGAACTGGAGCACGACAACCTCCGTCTGGCCCTCGAGTGGAGCAAGGCTGCGGGGGATGAAGTCGAGTATCTGCTCAGGCTGGCCGGTGCGCTGTGGAAGTTCTGGGAAGTCCGCGGCTATTGGACGGAGGGGCGGATGTGGCTGGACGGAGCGATCGACCAGGTCGCGACGACGCCGACGCCGAGCCGTGTCAAGGTTCTGAACGGGGCGGCGTACCTGGCCTCGTTTCAAGGCGATTACCCTCGAGCGGTCGCGCTGAGTGAGGAGAGCCTCGAGCTGAGCCGGAAGCTTGGAGACAAGCGGGGGACGATGGCCTGTCTCACCATCCTGGGGCTGGAGGCCTGCCGGCTTGAGAAATACGACCGGGCAGCGGAACTTGGCAAGGAAAGCTTTGGGCTGAGCCAGGAAGTGGGCGACTGGTGGGGAGCGGTCGACTCACGGATTGTGCTCGCGTTCGTAGCCAGGGCGCAGGGCGACTCACATCGGGCATCGACCCTCTTGGGAGAGATCGTGAGTCAGGTGCGCCAGGTCGGTGACAGGTGGCGGCTGGCGATGGCCCTAAACAACCTGGGCCTTGTGGAGCGCGAGTTAGGGAACTATGGCCGCGCGAAGGACGTCCTTGAAGAGACCCTCGCGCTGACCCAAGAACTGGGGGACAAGTGGGGGGTCGCGTTCGCGCGAAGCAATCTCGCCATTGTCGCATGGTACCAGCGGGATTACCCTCGAGCAGGCGATCAGTTTGCGCAGAGCTTACGGCTGCGGGTGGAAGTCGGAGAAAAACGGGGGATCGTCGTCTCACTGCTGGGACTGGCCGCCGTGGCCATCGCACAGGGGCAAGCCGAACGAGCGGCACGGTTATTCGCCGGCGCCGAGGCGCTGCGCGAAACGATCGGCGTACCGATCCCGCCCTTCATCAGGGGGCGTTTCGATCAACTCGTCGCGGAGACCCGCGCCGCGCTCGGGGAGAAGCGCTTTGCAGATCTCTGGGCACAGAGCCGCGGGCTTCCGCTTGACGCCGTGATCGACATTGCACTCCACGAAGCATCCGTGTCGTAGTAATCTATGAGAGTATGAATCTCCCGCGTCTGGCCGTAGGCAGGCCGATCGGCGCCTTCATCATTTACGGCATCGTCGTGCTCATCGGCTTGGTCGGCTTGGTCAACCTGCCGCTCGATTTGCTGCCGGACATCACGTTTCCACGGCTCACCATCAGCACCGATTATCCGGGCGCCGGGCCTGAGGAAGTCGAGAACCTGGTCAGCAGGATCCTCGAAGAGGCCGTCACCTCCGTGGCCGGCGTCCAGGAGGTCACCTCCAACTCTTCAGAAGGAAACTCGCGCGTCACCCTGACGCTGCCATTTGGCCGAGATCTCGACGCCGCGGCCGCCGATGTTCGCGTCGCGATCGAACGGACCCGGCGTCGTCTCCCCGACGGTGCGGAGACCCCGGTCGTCTTCAAGTTCGATCCATCCCAATCGCCGGTCGTACAACTCGCGCTGGTCGGCCGCGAAGAGCCGGGCCCTGGCCTGGTCGAATTGCGGCAGACCGTTGAGGATCAACTGCTGTTCAGGCTGGAACGAATCCCCGGCGTATCCCAGGTCACCATCTCGGGGGGGCTCCGGCGCCAGATCCAGGTGGAACTGGATCAGGCGCGCATGCAGGCGTTCAGCGTGTCCGAGGGTCAGGTGGTGAACGCACTCGCCAGCGCCAACCTGGCGGCACCCGGAGGAGCCGTCATCGAGGGGACACGCCGGCTCGGGCTGCGTGTGCTGAATCAATATCGCGATCTCGGCCAGGTCCGCCGGACGATCGTCGCATTCCGAGAGGGGGCGCCGATCCACGTCAGCGATGTCGCGGCCGTCTCCGAAGGAACAGAGGACCAGACCAGCCTGGTGCGGATCAACGGCCGGCCGGGGGTATTGGTTCAGGTGCTGAGACAGCCCGGGACCAATACCGTCGCCGTCGCCGACCGAATCATCCGCGAAGCCCGGGCGGTCGACGCGGCCTTGCCTGACGCCGGCGTCGTGGTGATCAATGACAGCGCCCGATTCATCCGCCAGAGCATTCGCGCCGTGCAGCAGGCTGTGCTGATCGGTGGCGTTCTGGCTGTCGGCGTGCTCGGGTTCTTCCTCCGTGACGTACGCAGTGTGCTCATCATCGGCACCGCCATCCCGATCTCTGTGCTGGCCACATTCGCCCTCATGTATTTCTGGGGGTATACGCTCAACCTCATGACGCTCGGCGGTATCGCGCTCGGGATCGGGCACCTGGTCGACGGGTCCATCGTGGTGCTGGAGAACATTATCCGGTACCGCGAGAAGGGCCACGATGGCCGAGACGCGGCCGTGCGGGGCACCCAGGAGGTTGCCTCGGCGGTCACCGCCTCGATCCTGACGACCGCGGTCGTCTTTTTGCCGATCATCTTCGCCCCAGGCGGGGCGGTGATCACACAGCTCTTTTCGCAGTTCGCCACCGTGGTGATCTTCTCGCAGATGTGCTCGCTCGTCGTCGCGCTCACCCTGGTCCCCGTGCTGGCCTCCAGGCTCCCGCCGCAGAAGCGCGCGCTCACCACCGAAGGATGGGTGGGCAAGGTTATTGCGGGGTATCGAGGGATGCTGCAGTGGTCGCTGGGGCACCGCCGGGCGGCTTTCCTGCTGAGCGCGGCGGTATTTTTCGGAGGCGTGAGCAGCTTCGCGCTGCTGGGGCGGGAAGTGATTCCGCAGGCCGATGAGGGCGAGATCCAGGTGAACGTGCAGCTGCCTGTCGGCACCCGGCTCCACCTTACCGATCAGGCGCTCAACGATGTGGAGCGGATGGCCAGGGAAGCCGCCCCGGAGATCGCCGCCGTCACGATCACCGCCGGCTCGGCGACGTTTGGGGCGGGTTCGCACCGCGGGACCTTGCGGATGCGGCTGGTCGACAAGCACAGCCGCGAACGATCCACCGAGGAGGTGGCCTCGGGGCTCCGGCGGAGCCTGCAGGCGGCCGGCGCGCGCATCGTGGTCCGTCCCAGCGCGGGCGCCCTTGCGGTGCTGCGCTTCGGGGGCAGTGATCCCGTGGCCGTGGACGTCCGCGGCTTTGATCTGGTCGAGGGACTCCAGATGGCCCAGCAAATTCGCGCCACGATCGAAGAGATCCCTGGAACCACCGATGCGAGCATATCGCGCGAAGAGCGGCTGCCTGAGGTCACCATTCGGGTCGATGGGGAGCGCGCCGGGGCCTTTGGGCTGACAGCCAGTCAGATCAGCCAGGCCCTCAGAACTGAGGTGTCGGGCGCGGTGGCCACAATCCTGCGCGAAGGCGGGCGGGAGCGGGAAGTCGTCGTCCGCCTGAGCGGCAGCCAGGGTTTCCTCCCGGGCGAAATTCTCTCTCTGCCGCTGATTACGCCCAGCGGACAACGCGTTCTCCTCGGACAGGTGGCCGAACTCGGGCGCGGCGAGGGTCCCGCGCAAATCTTCCGCCGGGGCAGGCAGCGGGTCATCACGGTCACCGCCGGCATCAGCGGGCGCGACTTCGGCAGCGTGATGAGCGACGTGCGGGCGCGTCTGGCGAGGCTGACCATCCCCCAAGGGTTTTCCCTCGCCATGGGAGAGGAATACGAGCAGCAGCAGCGCGCCTACCGTCAGCTGGGAACCGGTTTTCTCGTTGCGGTCGTGCTGGTCTTTGCGGTCATGGCGGTCCAGTTCGAAGCGGCCCTGGAGCCCGTCCTCATCATGGGGGCGATTCCGTTTGCGCTCAGCGGCGCGTTTCTGGCGCTCTTTCTGACGAACACCACCCTCAACATTCAGTCACTCATCGGACTCGTCGTGCTCGTCGGACTGGTTGTGGGCAATGCCATCGTGCTGATCGACTTTATCCTGACCATGCGGCGGCGGGACGGAGTGCCGCTCCATGAGGCGGCCGTTGAAGCCTCCGCACTCCGGCTGCGGCCGGTGTTGATGACCACCATCACCACGATTGTCGGATTGCTGCCCGTGGCGATCGGGTTTGGAGAGGGCGCTGAGCTCGAGGCGCCGCTCGCCCGCAGCGTCATCGGCGG
>JAIBHM010000113.1 GCA_020028535.1 Armatimonadota bacterium
GTTGCTGTGGATCTCAGCACGATCTTGCTCGCCATCTACCTCATTCTCGTCGGATTGACGGCGTTTGTCCGGCTCAGCTTTCCCAGCCGCGACAAAGTTACAGCCGCGATCGCCTTGCTGGCCGGAATCTTCCTTCTCCTCGGATACTGAGCGGTCAGAGCGGGACTAGCGGGCGCCTGCCCTGGCGCGTTCTTCTTCCGCCAGGACCCGCCGCAGGATCTTGCCGATCAGCGACTTCGGAAGTTGCGTTCTGAACTCGACGGCCTTCGGGACTTTGAACGGTGCGATCAGCTTCCGGCAGTGCGCAATGATCTCGTCCGCCGTCGCCTGCGCACCGGGTTTCAAGACCACGAAGGCTTTGACCACCTCGCCGCGGTAGGCGTCCGGCACGCCGATGGCGGCGGCCTCCATCACGGCCGGGTGGGTGTACAGCGCCTCCTCGACCTCGCGCGGGAAGACGTTCAGGCCGCCGGTGATGACCATCTCCTTCTTGCGGTCGACGATGTAGAAGTATCCGTCGTCGTCCATCCTGGCCATGTCTCCCGTGTAGAGCCAGCCGTTGCGCAGCACCTGCGCGGTTTCCGCCGGCTTGTGCCAGTACTCCTGCATGACCTGCGGCCCGGCAATGACCAGCTCACCAACCTCGCCGTGGGCGAGCGTTCTGGTGCCGGTCTCCAGGTCCACGATTCTGGCGTCGGTGTCGGGGAACGGAATGCCGATGCTGCCGACTTTTCGGGTGCCGGAGATGGGGTTGGCGTGTGTGACCGGAGAGGATTCCGTCAGCCCGTAACCCTCGCACAGCCGCCCACCGGTCAGCGATTCGAAACGCGACTGCACCTCGACGGGGAGGGGCGCGGCCCCGGAGATGCACGCCTGGATCGAGCGCAGGTCATATCGCGACACGTCGGGCGCATTGATGATGGCCGTGTAGATCGTGGGGACGCCGGGGAAGACTTTGGGCCGGTACTTTGCGATCGCTTTGAGCACCATGTCCAGCTGAAACCGCGGGATCAGCACGAGTCGAGTGGCGGTGGAGACGGCGAAGTTCATCGCGGACGTCATGCCGTACGAATGGAAGAAGGGAATCACGGCCACCGCGGTGTCGTGACCCGGCTCCAGCTGCGTGAACCAAGAGCGCGACTGGAGCACGTTGCAGACGAGGTTGCGATGGGTGAGGACGGCGCCCTTCGGCACTCCGGTTGTCCCGCCGGTATACAGCAGCACGGCGACCGAAGAGGGATCGGCGGCTGCCGGCGCCCCATCCGCGGGAGTGGAGAGCAGGTCGGTGAAGCGGTGGATGTCTCGTGCCCGCGGGACGCGCACGAGGTGGCCCTCGCGCCTCGCCTTGAGCGGATAGAGCATCCTCAGCAGCGGCGGGAAAAAGTCGTTGATCGCCGTGACGACGATCTCGCGCACCTTTGTGCGCCCGCGCACCTCGGCCAACCGAGGGTAGATCAGATCCAGGGTGACCGCAACTTCTGCGCCGCTGTCCTGGAGCTGAAATTCGATCTCGCGCTCCACGTAGAGCGGGTTGAACGGGACGACGATTGCTCCCGCCCGGAGCGCGCCGTAGTAGGCGATCAGGAACTGGGGACAGTTCGGCAGGTGAAGCGCCACGCGGTCTCCGGGCCGCACCCCCAACCTTGTGCACGCCGCCGCAAAGCGGCCGGCGTGGGTATGAAGTTGTTTGAACGTCATCGCTGCGCCGAAGAACACCGACGCGGTATGCTCCGGGTATTGCGTGGCGGTGTCGTCCAGCAGGGACGTCAGAGGAATATTCGGATAGCTCAGCGTGTGCGGAACGCCGGGCTCATAGAACTTGAGCCAGGGCCGCTGCTCAACTGCTACCTCGCCCATGCAGGCACCCCTAGAACTAGGAACGCAGGAGACGGACAGGAAGTTTATGCCGCGTAACGTCCCTGGGCAATCAGGCGGTCGGCGATCTCCCGCCGCAGCGCGACGGTGTTGATCGGCGTGTAACGCAGGAAGCGTCGCAGCCCCGCAAGCTCCGTTCGCAGCGTGTCGCCCTCGTCCACCGAGGCCAGCACGGTCTTGGCGTAGGCGTCCACCCGTGGCAGCGCGTCGTTGATGTACACGCGGACCATGGCGACCTTGGCCGCCGCCTCGGACCCATCGCGTTCCACGGCTTTGAGCGCCCGGAGCATCCCGCTCTCCATCGCGAAGGTTTCGATCACCAGGTCGGCGATCGCGGCGAGTACTTCCTGCTCCTCTTCGATCGTCTCGAGGTACTTCTGCACGGCGACGCCGGCCGCAAAGAGCGCCGCCTTCTTGACCATCGCCACCAGGTGCTGTTCCTCACCCAGCGGGCCCGTCCCCGTGCCGTCCCCGAGCGCAGGAGACGTGAGTTCCTGCGCGATCGCCATCGCGGCGGGGATGAGGTCCAGCCGGCCTCGCTGCGCCCGGCGCAGCAGCATCCCCGTCGTGAGCAGCCGGTTGATCTCGTTGGTCCCTTCGAATAGCCGGTTGATGCGCGAGTCCCTGTAGGCGCGCGCGGCGGGATACTCCTCGATGAAGCCGTAGCCGCCGTAGATCTGCACGCCCTCGTCCACCACGTAATCGAGCACCTCGGAGCCGTACACTTTGTTGATCGCGCACTCCACCGCGTACTCCTCGAGCGCGCGCATTGCTGCCGGCGGATCGCCATGCACGCCGCCTAGCGAGTCGTTCACCAGGCCGCCGGTGCGGTAGACCATGCTCTCACCGATGTACGTGCGGATGGCCATCTCCGCGAGCTTGTGTTTGACGAGTCCAAATGCGTTGAGCGGCCGGCCGAACTGCTGCCGCTCGGCGGCGTACCGGATGGCCTGCCGCAGCACGTGCTTGCCCGCGCCGATGCATCCCGCCGCGAGCTTGAAGCGGCCCATGTTCAGGATGTTGACCGCGACTTTGAAGCCCTGCCCGATCTCTCCCAGCACCTGATCGGCGGGAATCTTCGCGTTCTCCAGGAACAGCGACGCCGTCGAGGAGCCCTGGATCCCCATCTTGTGCTCTTCTTCCCCGACCGAGAATCCCGGCGTGTTGCGCTCGACGATGAACGCGGTGTGCTTGTCGCCGTCGACCTTGGCAAATACCGTGAAGACGTCCGCGAAGGAGGCGTTGGAGATGAACTGCTTCTGGCCGGAGAGCACGTAGTGCGATCCATCGGGAGCGCGGACGGCCTTGGTGCGGATAGACATTGCGTCCGAGCCGGCGGTGGGCTCGGTCAGCGCGTACGCGCCGATGAGCTCTCCCCGCACCATCTTGGGGAGGAATTTCTGACGCTGGGCCTCCGTGCCGAAGAAGAGGATCGGCTCCATGCCGATGCCGACGTGGGCCCCGTAGCTCACGCTGAACGAGCCTGCCGTGAGCTCCTCTGAGACGACCAGCGATGTCACCTTGTCAAGCTCCGCGCCGCCGTATTGCGAGGGCACCTCGAGGCCGAGCACGCCCAGATCGCCGAGCCTGCGCAGGAGCCGGCGCGTCAGCGGCCAGTCTTTCTTCTCGATCCGGTCGAGGTTCGGGACAATATCCTGCTCCACGAAATCCCGCACCGTCCGGCCCACCAGCCGCTGCTCCTCGTTGATGTCTTCGGGAGTGAAGACGTCGCGCGGTTCGGACTCACGGATCAGGAAACCTCCGCCGGCGGGCGGAGCGGCAACTTCCTTGGCATCCATCCCTCTGCCTCCCCGAGTCTAGGCTCGTCCCTGCTTCACGATCGTTCGAACACACCCGCGGCGCCCATCCCGCCGCCGATGCACATCGTCACGACCCCATACCGCGCCCCGCGGCGCTGCATTTCGTAGAGCAGGGTGGCGGTGAGTTTCGCGCCTGTGCACCCGAGTGGATGGCCCAGCGCGATGGCCCCGCCGTTGACGTTCACGATCTCCTCGTTTAGCCCCAGCTGCCGGATCACGGCGAGGGTTTGCGACGCGAAGGCTTCGTTGAGCTCGATCAGCCCGATGTCATGCAATTTCACCCCGGCCAGCTTGAGCGCCTTCGGGACGGCTTCCACCGGGCCGATGCCCATGATTTCCGGTGCGACCCCGGCCACCGCGAAGGAGCGAAAGATTCCGAGAGGCTTCAGGCCGAGCCGCTTCGCCTTCTCCTCCGATACCACGACCACCGCGGCCGCGCCGTCGCTGGTCTGCGAGGAGTTGCCCGCGGTCACCGTGCCGTCTTTCGCGAACGCCGGCCTCAACTTCGCCAGCGCCTCGATTGACGTATCCGCGCGTACGCCCTCATCGACCTGAAATGTCACCGTCGAGGACTTTGGGCGGCCGTCGCCGTTAGATTCCCACCGGGTCACCGTTACAGGGATGATCTCCTCTGTGAAACGACCCGCGCGCATGGCCTCATGCGCGCGTACATGGCTGCGCAAGGCGTAGGCGTCCTGATCGGTGCGGGCGATGCTGTATTTCCTGGCGACATTCTCCGCGGTCAATCCCATAGAGGTGAAAACTGCGGGCCAGTGCTCGACGAGATGGGGGTTGGGCGTGAAGGTGTGACCCGTCTGGCCAGGCATCAGGCTCATACTCTCGGTGCCGCCGGCGACGATGACGTCCGCGAAGCCGGCCATGATGTGCTCGGCGGCAATGGCGATGGCCTGGAGTCCCGACGAGCAGAAGCGATTGACCGTTTGGCCGGGGACGGTGTGCGGGAGGCCGGCGCGCAACGCCGCGATGCGTGCGACGTTCAAACCTTGCTCGGCTTCCGGCAGCGCGCATCCCAGCACCACGTCATCCACCTCAGCCGGCTCCAATCCCGGGACGCGCCGCAGCGCTTCTGTGATGGCCGCAGCCGCGAGCTCGTCCGGCCGGGCATCTTTCAACGTGCCCCGCGGCGCCTTGCCGATCGCGGTGCGCACCGCGGACACGATCACCGCCTGCCTCATCGCCAGCACCTCCAGGCCCATTGTAGCACCGGCGGTCATGATCCCCGTTGCAGCGCAAACGCCACGGCCTCGTCCGCGCTCATGCTGCGCCCGCTGCGGAGCGAGGCTGCAAGCTCATCCGCGCTCATGCGCTCCGCCAGTTCCCTCAACGCTGCCTGATGCGGCGATCGCGCGACTCGTGCGGGATTGAGCGTCGGAATGGCCGCCACAGTTTCCGCAGCGCCGAACAGGCGCCCGGCACGCGAATACGCGCCGTCTACGACCGCGAGTTCGGCGAGCAGACGCAGACACTGCGCAGTGCCCAGGCGGTTTCCCCCCTGCCAATACAAGTTGAGGCTCTGCCGCCAGGCGTCAGCGGCGCGCGCAAAGTCCTCCTGGGCGCGCGCGACTACGCCCAGGGTCTGGAGTGCGTCCGCGGTGCCGCGTCGATCTCCGAGCTCGCGGAAGAGGGTCAGGCTCTCCTCGCTGAGGGCCCGCGCGCGGCTCAGATCTCCCGTGCGGTGCGCCACCTGTCCCAGCGCCCGGAGGGATGACGCGACGCCCCAGCGACCGCCCAGTTCCCGGTAGAGCACGAGGCTGCGATCATAGTACGTAGTGGCGCCATCGTAGTCTCCGCGGGCGTAGGCGATGAGGCCCAGAGTGCGGACGGCAGTGGCGACCCCCCACGTGTTGTTCAGCTCCTGAAACAACTCCAGGGCATGCCGGACGAGCTCCTCCGCCCGGGCGTACTCGCCGTAGCGCCTGGCGATGAGGCCCAGGCTGTTCTGGGAGAAGGCCATGCCCCAGGTATCACCGCAGCGGCGGAACAACGTCAGGCTTTCCTCCAGCAAGCTCCGACCCTGCTGATGCTCGCCCTGGAAGAGCTTGATCTCGCCCAGCAGCCAAAGGTTCAATGCGGTCTCCCAGGTCAGGGCGGCGCTTCGGGCAATGGCGAGTCCCTCCTCGCATGCCGCGGCTGCCGACGCGTGCTCACCCTGCTGGCTTCTGTTGTAGCCAAGCGTGGCTAACGCGAACGGAAGGTGGCGTTCATCACCGAGCTCTCGGAAGATTGCGACTCCTCCTTCGAGCATGCGCACCGCATGGCGGTAGTCGCCCTGCATCCCGGCCAGCGATCCGATTCCTACCAGGGCGCTCGCCCGCGTTGAGGAGCGCACGTCGTCGGCTGCCAGCGAGCTCTCCAGTCGCTCACGCCCTTCCGTCAGGTATCCTCGCACGAACCAAAACCACCCCAGGCCGGCGGCAAGGCGCAGGCTGGGTTGGGCGCCGGAGGGTTCGGCGAGGCTCCAGTCCATCGCCGCGCGCAGGTTGTCGTGCTCGGTTTCGAGGAGGTCAAACCACGTGCGCTGCTCGGGCCCGTGCAGTTCGGGCTGTGCGGCCTCGACGCGCTCGAGGAACCAGTCGCGGTGGCGCGCCCGCCTCCCCCCGCAGGTCCACAATAATGAGCGAGCGGTCCACCAGGCGCGTGAGCAGGTCCAGGACCTCGGGGTGGTCCACGTCGTCGCCCGCGCATACCGCTTCAGCGATCGGCAGCGTGAACCCGCCCGCGAAGACGGACAGGCGCCGGAACAGCACCCGCTCGGAGGGAGACAGCAGATCGTAACTCCAATCCATCGTCGCCAGCAACGTCTGGTGGCGGGGCAACGCCGTGCGGCTTCCGCCGGTGAGGAGGCGGAAGCGATCGTCCAACCGGACGGCGATCTCCTCCACCGACAGCACCTTCACCCGTGCCGCCGCCAGCTCGATCGCCAATGGAATGCCGTCGAGCCGGTAACAGATCTGTGCCACGTGGGCGCCGTTCTCCCGACTTAAGACGAACGTGCGTGCCACGGCCTGGGCGCGTTCAGTGAACAGCCGTACAGCCTCGGACTCACGCAACGCGGCGAGATGTACTCCGCGATCCGGCCTCGGGGCCGCCAGCGGGGGCACAGACCACATCATTTCCCCGGCCACCCCAACCGGTTCACGGCTCGTCGTAAGGAGACGCACCGTTGGGCACCCGCGTAGCAGGCTCTCGATCACCTCGGCGCAGCCGGCGACAAGGTGCTCGCAGTTGTCCAGCACGAGCAACAGGTTCTTCGGCCGCAGAAACTCTGCGACGGTCGCCAGAAGCGAACGCCCCTGCTGCTCACGGATGCCCAGCGCAGTGGCGATGGTCTGCGGGATCAACCCTGCATCGGACAGAGCCGCAAGCTCCACGAGCCAGACGCCGTCAGGGTAATCCTCCAGCACGTCCGCGGCGACCTGGAGGGCCAGGCGTGTCTTCCCACACCCACCTGGCCCTGTCAGCGTGAGCAGCCGGGTCAGGCCCAGCAGGCGTTTGACCTCCGCCATCTCTCTGTCGCGTCCTACGAAGCTCGTCAGCTGAACCGGCAGGTTGTTGGGCAGCGTGGCCAGTGATCGGAGGGGCGGGAATTGCGAGAGGAGACCCGGCGCTACGACCTGGTACAGGCGGAGAGGATGGATGAGATCCTTGAGACGGTGCTCGCCGAGATCGACCAGCGTCGCGCCGGCCGGGAGGTCGTCCTCGATCAAGCTCCGCGTGGCCTCGGAGAGGATGACCTGTCCCCCGAATCCTGCCGCGCAAATCCGCGCCGCGCGGTGAACGTCCATGCCGACGTAGCCGCCCTCCGTGCTCACCGGCTCTCCCGTATGCAGGCCCATCCGGATCCGCACGGTCTGCCCCGCAGGCCACGGGTGCGCCTGCAGCGTGCGTTGCGCCGCAATTGCGGAGGCCAGGGCATCCTTCGCACGCGGGAAGACGACGAAGACCGAGTCGCCGTGGGCATCTACGACCTGGCCGTGATTCTGCTCCATGGCCCCACGCACAATGCGACGCTGCTCGACGAGGATCGCGGGATACTCGTGTTCGTACGCCTGGAGCAGCCGCGTCGATCCTTCGACGTTGGTGAACAGAAAGGTGACCGTGCCTGCGGGTCGTTCTGGCATGAACCCCTCATGCTTCAGGATACGCCGGATCAGGACGCGGTGCCGTGAGGAGGTTAGTTGCGCAGAGGACGGCCGGTCTGAAGGAAGTGGCGGATGCGTTCCTGGGTCCGGGGATGTCCCAACAAGCTGATGAACGCCTCACGCTCGAGGTCGTGCATGTATTCCTCGGACACGTCCGTTCCGTACGGGACGCGCCCGCCGCAGGCGACATACGCAAGCCGGGCGCTCACGTGGGCGTCGTGCTCGCTGATCTGCCCCGCGCTCTTCATTAAGTAGAGGTACGCCTCAATCGCCGCCAGGCCGCGCTCGCCGGCGGTTTTGAACGTCTGGCGCAGCGGCGGCCGGAACCCCGAGCGCATCAGCGTACGGCACACTTCTTTGGCATCCGCCAGCAGGTGGTCGCCGTTCATGGAGATCCCGTCGCCCTCGCGCATGTAGCCGAGGCCGAATGCTTCTTCGGCCGAGGCTGATACCTTGGCCGTGGCGATAGTCTCAAACGCAAAGCGCACAGAGGGAAAGAGATCAGCGTCGACACTGGCCGGCACCCGCAACACCGCGCGCCGCACCATCTCGGTCGTGCCCCCGCCGGCGGGGATGAGGCCCATACCGGTTTCGACGAGCCCCATGTATGTCTCC
>JAIBHM010000267.1 GCA_020028535.1 Armatimonadota bacterium
CTTTGACTTCCTGCTCTCTTGCGATCCGCGCGGCGTCCGCGGGGAGAACTCCGCGGTTACTCTGCCCGTCGGAAAGCAGCACGACGGTGCCGGGTGGCACGGGCTGCTTCGGTGGCGCAGCCGGCGTTGTCAAAGTCGCCGGCCGCTCGCGGCCTGGGAGCGCAAAGACGGCTTCGACGAGACCATCGCCGATCGCCGTCGCAAACTCGGTGTGTAGCTGATTGATGGCGTCAACCACACGAGCACGGTCCGCGGTCGGCGGGACGATCAGGGTCGCATAACTACTGAACGTTACGAGCCCGACTTTGAGTCCCTGAGGCAGATTCTCTACGAACTCACGCGCGGCTTGCTTCGCGGCCTCCATGCGGTTTGGCGGCAAATCGTCGGCCAGCATGCTCCGGCTCACGTCGATGGAAAGCACCACTGCGTTCTTCGTGGACGGGACCGGCATCGGCGCCACCGGGCGCGCGAGCGCCACCATCACGGCTGCCAACGACAACGCGAACAGCGCTGCAGGGACATGCCGCCGCCACCTGCCGGCGCGTGCCGCGGCCTCGGCGAGAAGCGGAACACGAGTGTACCTAGTGGCCTGACGCGGCGGCCGCCGAAGCACCCACCGATACAGGACCCCCAGCGGGAGCAGCAGCAGGAGCGACAGCAGCATCACCGGCCACTGAAAACTCACGGCACTCTCCTGAACCAAATTAGGGAGAACAATCCACCGGCGAGCATCAGGAATCCTGCCCCGCCGGCGAGCACCGACGTAATCTCAGTTCGCCGCCGCTCCCATCCCATCGAGCGTCCCAGCTGCCGGTAGAGCCGTTTTAGCTCGTCTGTCTCAGAAATCGAGTAGTACTTCCCATCCGTTAGCTGCGCAATCCGCTGCAGCAGTGTCGGGTCAAAGGGCACGAGGGACAGCTGCCCGTCGATGAGCATGACGCTTCCACCCGGCGTGCCCACGCCGACGCCGTATACCTTAACTCTGCCCTCTTTGGCCAGTGCGGCGGCCTGTTCCGGATTGGTTCCGAGGTTGCTCACGCCGTCAGAGAAGATGATGACCGCCGCCGGCGGAAGGTCATCTGGCCGCACGGTCGATGGCGGGCCAGGCGGAGCGGGCTGCGGGATGGGAATCTGCTGGCCGGGCACAGGTGGTGGGTTGAGCCTTTCTCCCAGGAGTTCCTTGCGTCCCGGCAGCGCGCGGAGCGCTTCGAGGATGGCGGAGCCGATTCCCGTGGCCTGCTGGGACTTGAGTCCGGTGATGGCTTCGCGTATCGCCTCGCGTTCCGTCGTCGGCGGCACGAGGACCTGCGCGTAATCGCTGAAGACGATCAAACCGACCTTGGCCGAGCCTGGAATGGCATCGAGCACGGCGTGAGCAGCGTCCTTCGTCGCCTGCATCCGGTTCGGCTTTACGTCTTCGCCGATCATGCTCTTACTGACGTCAATCGCAAGGATGAGCGCCGCGCGGTTTACAGGAAGCGGAATCGCGGCGATCGGCCGCGCCAGTGCGAACAGCAAGCACAAGACGGCAACAAGGTAGAACGCCACTGGCAGATGCCGCCGGATCGCCGGCGGCCGCGTGTACAGGTGCCCGAGCAGGTGCGCGTCGGCAAGCGCCTCTTCGCGTTTGGCACGGAAACGCTGTACGCGCAGGTACGCCCAAAGAAGCACAGGGACCGCGAGCAGTCCCCAGAGCATTACCGGCCAGCCAAATTCCACCGACCTCTCCTTTTTCTGCGCGAGATAAACCGAAGCAAGGGTCCGACAAGCGGCTCAGCGGTTGAGAGCTCGAGAGTGTCTACCATGGCATGACGAAACGCTCGGCGGATCTTTTGTTCTTGCGCGGTGACAAGGTTGCGATATGTCTCCCGCAGCCGCCGATCGGATGTATCCACCCAGACTTGCTCGCCGGTCTCAGGATCGCGCACGAACAAGCCACCGACATCGGGGAGTTCGCGCTCAGCCGGATCCGTGACCCACACTGCGATGACCTCGTGGCGGCGCACGAGCTCGCGCAGCGGTTGCTCCCACCCATCCTTGGCCTGAAAATCCGACACGACGAACAGCAGGCTTCGCCGGCGTACTGTCTTTGCGATCATGCACACATGGCGGCCGGGGAATCCGATGAGACCGGCCTTATCGCCGTGCCGGGTCACAATGTAGGCCGCAACGGCGGAGAACTCCGTCGCCGTGTCCCGCTTCAATTGCCGCCGGGTTCCAAACCGCATTGACGGTGAGAGATCGACGGCGAGCCATGCTGTGAGTTCGCGTTCTTCAAGGTACTGCCGGACGAAGATCCGGGACATGCGCGCGGTCACGTTCCAATCGATCCGTCGAACCTCGTCCCCTGGCTGGTACTCGCGTACCTCTGCCAGATCGAGGCTGGGTCCGTAGAAGACTCCCCGATAGTCACCAAACAGGAAGCCGTCTAGCCGGCGAACGATCTTGAACTCCAGCCGCCTGAGTACGCGCTCAGGGGTTTCCATCGTCTTCGCGTTAGCCGGTCTTCGCGCTGCCCGTCGCTGCGGGTGAGGCGGTGCGATCGTACGGATCGCCGATGTGCACGCGCGGCGCCGGGATGCTATCGATGACGCGCTTCACGATGTAATCACCATTGATGTCCTGCGCAAGGGCCTCATAGGAAAGGACGAGGCGATGCCGCATCACTTCCGGCGCAATGTCCCGCACGTCCTCGGGCAGCACAAACTCCCTCCCGCGGATCAAGGCCAGCGCTTTCCCACCCAGGATGAGGTTGAGCGACGCGCGGGGACTGCTGCCATACGAGACGAACGGCGTCAGATCGTTGAGACCGAAGTCCTTCGGCCGGCGCGTCGCGTTCGAAAGCTGGACCGCGTACTCCATGATCTTCGGGTGCACGTAGATCGCATCTGCCACCCGCTGGAGCGCGAGGAGTTCGGCCGATTTCACGACCGGCTCGACATTCGGATGCTCAACCGTCATCCGCTCCACGACCGTGATCTCTTCGTGCTGGCTCGGGTACGTGATAACGATCTTGAACATGAACCGATCGACCTGCGCTTC
>JAIBHM010000114.1 GCA_020028535.1 Armatimonadota bacterium
GGGCAGCCGGCGGCCCGCCACGGCCGGGGGGGACGCGCGGCCGGAGGGGCTTCCCGTATCGAGGACACGCTGCACAAATGCCTGAGACTTCTGGGGCACGCCGTTCTGGCGAACGACCGCGGCGGGTCCGGCGTGATACGCAGCGACGGCGAAATCCCACCGGCCGAACCGGTCGTATTGCTGGCGCAAATACCGCATGCCGCCTTCGATGTTTTGCTCGGGGTCGTTGATGTCGATCCCCAGCGCCTTGGCCGTCTCCGGCATCAGTTGCATGACGCCTCGGGCCCCGCTGCGGCTCACCGCATCCTGGCGGCCCTCAGATGCGACACGGACCAGGTTGCGCCCGATGTAGAGCGGGATTCCATACCTCTGCGCATAGCGATCGGCCAGAGCCGGAATGTTTGGCTCAGACCTGCCCGCGGCGTAGGCGGGGACAGTAAGAGCAAACACCAACACGCCGGCCAATAACCTCGAACAGGGGGGCATACGAACCAGCGCTCCGCGAGGAGTTCGAGCACCTGGAGGGGCGCTCGCCATCTAACATCTGGTCTGTGCCCGTCGATCTGCAGCGCTAGTCGGGCTACAGGAACGCTCTACGGAACGCGGAGAATGATGCGGACGTGGGACACATCGCGTACATGCTGATCTCGCTCGATCGCAACACGCCGGCGGCCGTGGCCCACGAAGTGCGCACCGTCGGCGGGGTGGTGGAGGCATACGTGACCATGGGCGAGTTCGACGTCGTCGCGGTCGTCGAGCTCAACGGCACGAAAGGGTTTCCGGCCGTGGCCGGGGCGATTCGGCGAATCGAGGGTGTGACGAAGGTCAGCACCTGCGTGGTCGTGCAGCCTTAGCGATAGACGCGGACACGCGGAGCGACGACGGACATCACGTCGACCAGCCGCAGGGCGACCTCGAGTGCGCGTAAGCCATCTTCACCTCTCACGAGCGGCAACTCCAGACCCTGGACGCAGTTCACGAAGTGCCGCAGTTCGGCTTTCAGCGGCTCTTCGCCCTTGATGGCCATCTGCTCGATCTCGCCTCCGAAGGGATGCAGGGCGATATGCTGTTTGTGGTAGTCGAGGCGGACGGCGCGATCGGCCGTCGTCACCTCGATCTCGGCCACCTTGTCCGCGGAGACACGGCTGGCCAGCAGCCACGCCACGCACCCCGAGGCAAACGTGATGTGCGCGACGGCCAAGTCCTCGTGGGAGTTGTGAACCTTGACGCTGATCCCCCCCACATCCGCCACCCGCCCCCCGGCCAGCGAGAGCACGATGTCGATGTCGTGGATCATGAGATCCATCACGACACCGACGTCCATCACCCGGGTGCGGTCGTACGGACGGACGCGGCGCGCCTGGATGAACAGGGGCTGCCGGGCGAGCTCCATCAATCGGCGCACGGCCGGCTTGAACCGCTCGACGTGGCCGACCAGCAAGACCATGTCCCGCTGCTCCGCCATCTCTACCAGCTCTTCCGCCTCCGCCACGGTCGTCGTGATGGGCTTCTCCACGAGCACGTGGACGCCGGCGGAGAGGAACTCCCGCGCGATCTCGTGGTGCAGGACGGTCGGGGCCGCGATGCTCACCGCATCGACTTTCTCGATCAGGTCCTTGTAGTTCGTGAAGCCGGCGGTGTGATAGCGGTGGGTGAAGCCCTTGAGCTCGTTGCGGTTGACGTCGACCACACCGGCGAGCTCGACATCGGGAAAGCTGGCGTAGACACGGGCGTGGTTTCGGCCCCACTGGCCGAGCCCCACGACCCCGATGCGGATCCGACGCGCCACGCGTGCCCTCTATGCCCGATCCCGGTGCGGGAACTGCCTGACGGACTCGATGATCCAGGCCACGTCCTCGTTCGACAGGGCTGGATGGACCGGCAGTGACAGCACCTGCTTCGTGAGCTGCTCTGCGACGGGAAACGATCCGCCGTAGCCCAGGTTCCGATAAGCAGGCGAGTGTGGAATGAGCTGTGGGTAATAGACCCGCGAGCCGACCCCTCGGGCGGCCAGATGGCGGATGAAAGCTTCCCGATCGGCCGGCACGCGTACCGTGTACTGGTTATACACGTGGTGATAGCCGGCGGGTTCCACCGGGGGCAGCAGCCAGGGGAGCCCGGCAAAGGCTGCGGTCATCTGCTCCGCATTCCGCCGCCGTGAGGCATTCCGCTGCTCCAGCCGCTCCAGCTGCGCGAGCCCCATCGCCGCGGCCATCTCGGTCAAACGGTAGTTGTAGCCGATGCGCTCGTAGACGTACTCTTCCGACCCATTCTGCCCGACATTCACCAGCACGGCGGCGCGGTGAGCCACGTCCTCGCGGGCGGTCACGACCATCCCGCCCTCGCCGGTGGTCATGTTCTTTGTGGGGTAGAAACTGAAGATCCCGATGTGGCCGATGGTACCGGCTTTCCGGCCCCCAATGGCTGCGCCGTGGGCCTGCGCACAGTCTTCGACCAGCAGGACGCCGTGGCGCGCGGCGATATCGGAGAACGCCCCCAGGTCGGCGGGAAGGCCATACAGATGCACGCACAGGATAGCCCTTGCGCGCTCCCGGCGCACCGCGTCCTCGACCTGGTTCGGATCGAGGTTGAAGGTGCGGTCGTCCACATCCACAAACACCGGCCTGGCGCCGGCGTGCAGAATCGCGTTGCTGGTGGCGACGAAGGTGAACGGGGTGGTGACGATGGCGTCCCCGGGCTTGATCTCCAGAGCCTCGAGGGCAACTTGGAGTGCCGTAGTGCCGGAGGAGGTCGCGGCGGCAAACTTGACACCCAAATACCCGGCGAAGGCCTCCTCAAATGCCCGGACCTGGGCCCCGGCAACGAGCCGGCCGGATTCCAGCACCTCCAGGACGCGGCGCTTTTCCTCGTCAGTGATGAGTGGTTTAGCGATTGGGATTCGTGTGCGTGTCTTCATGCCCCGCCGGTGCCGTTATCCTCTATAGTGTCCTGGGACTCCCCTGCCCTTTCTCTCGTGTCTTGCCCCGCCCCGCCCGTGAAAAGGCCTTAGGGACCGGTGACGATCCCTAAGGCCCAAGCTGGTGTCCGCGATGGAACCGCTGCGGCACGCCGTGGCTACTGTACGACAACCCTCCGGCCGGTGACCAGCAGCCACAGAAGTAGAACAACGAGCGCGAAGACAATGATTTCAGACTGGCCGCGCTCACCGAGCCGGTGACGGAGCTGCGCCGAAAGCCAGGGGATCAATGGGTCCATCGTCCACCTCCTCGAGGGTGTGTACTGCTCGCCGCACTTTCGAGCTGCCCCTTCAGGGCCGTGAGCATGCTCTCCAGGTTCTTCCGGACGAGAACTTTGAGCAGGTTGCTGAGCAAGGCTCCGGCCAGCGGCAACTCCAACTCGTACTCGAGGACCAGGGTGGTCCGCGTGCCCTCCGGCACGGCCGCGAAGCTCCAGGTTCCCTCGTACTTCGTGAAGTCGCCCTCGCGCTGCCGAAACCGTGAGACGTGGGCGGCGTCGTCCCACTGATCCTCTTCGACCCAACGGATTTTCCGTCCCTGGACGATCCCCACCCACTCCGCGACGATGGTGCTTCCCTGCCGCTCAAGGACACGGATCGATGCCACGTCAGGCATGAATTGGGGAAACCGCTCCACGTCTTTCGCCACGCGGTAGACGTCGGCGAGCGGCGCGCGAATGATCATCGTTGCCTGGACTTCGGCCATTTGTCCCTCCTTACCTGTTCCCTTCGGCGGGACGCGCGGCGGTACGCCCGCGCGCGACGAGAAACTCGATGTAGGAGAGCAGCGCCTCCAGCGATTCGGGAGGCGCACTGTGAAGGCTCTCGAGCTCCTGATGCAGCTTGGCCCACAACACGCGGCTCGCGCTGCGGGCGGGCAGTCCGGCCGTTTCGTCACCCGTGCGTGTGGGCCGCAGCTGCTCCACGTCATCTCCCGTGATCGCGAGGGCCACCCGCCGCAGCACCGACGGGCGGACGCCGAGGTGCGGCGCGAGACGCGCGATGTACTCCGGCTGCCGCAGATCCTGCAGCCCGCGCTCGCCCCGGGACAGGACGCTGGGCGCGATGCCTGTTTCGCGGGCGAGCTGTCGCAACGTCTTTCCTCTGCCGGTGCCACGGGCGTTCTCCCGCAGCATCCTAACGTAGGCGCCGAAGGCTCGCGCACTCTCCACATCCACACGGATTCTCACCGTCGGCCCGCCCGCCCTCTCCGCGCGGGCATCACTCCTGGGCCTTCAGCAGGAGCCCACGCTGCCGGGCCAGCGTGAACATGTACCCGAAGAAGGCCCACGCGACCAGCAGGTAGATGGCATCCAGGAGAAACGCCCACCCGAGGTGGTGCAGCGGCAGCGGCTGTCCGGCGAGGACGGCCCGCATCCCCTCGAAGATGTGCGGCAACGGCATGAGCAACAGCACTCCGATCAGCCACTGCGGATAGACGGAGAGCGGGAAGAAGACCGCCCCAAACGGCTGAAAGAGGAACGCCAGGCTCCAGGCCAGGGTCTCCGCAGCCTGGCCGTAGCGCAGGATGATGGCCGTGATGACGGTGCCGACCGCCCACCCGAAGATGATCAGCCCGATCACAAACGGCACGAGGCTCAGACCGAGCGTGAACAGGTTGAATCCATACAGCAGCAGCGCCAGGGTGGTCAGCAGCGTCGCGGTGATCAGGATCTTCACGACGCCCCACACCATCATCGCCACCAGGAACTCCGTCACCGTGACGGGCGTGACAAAGAGGTTTACGAAGTTGCGCGTCCACAGCTCCATCAGGAACGACACCGAGATCCCCTGTTGCACGCGGAAGAAGATGTCCCAGAGGATCAGGGCGCTGAGAAGCAGCCCGGCGATCATCGGCGCGCCTTCACGGCGTCCCAGATAGACTGAGAGGAAACCGAAGAAGAACAGGTCGAGCAGCGGCCAGTAAAAGAGGTCGGTGACGCGGGCGAAACTCCGCCGCAGCACGAACAGCTGCCGCAGATTCATCGCCCAGATGCGCCGCCAGTTCACTGGGAGACTTCCCGCTCTGAGCGCGCCAGTGCCACGAAGAATTCTTCCAGGTCGGCCTTGCCGTACTCGCGGACGATCTGTTCGGCCGGGCCGTCGGCGATGATTCGCCCATGGTGCAGGAAGATGATGCGGGTGCTCAGGCGCTCGACCTCGCGCATGTTGTGAGAGGTGTAGAAGATGGTCAGCCCCCGCTCATCCCGCTGGCGCATCAGCAGGGTCCGGACGGCGTCCGCCGCTTCGGGATCCAGCGCCGCGGTCGGCTCGTCGAGGAAGAGGATCTGCGGATCGTTCAGGAAGGCTTTCACCAGGTTCACCCGCGCGATCTCGCCGCTACTAAGCCGGCCGGTACGCCGGTCCAGCAGGTGGGACACTCCGAACAGCTCCCCCAGATCCCGGATTTTCCGGCGATGCTCGGCAACATTGTACAGGTGGCTGAAGACCACCAGGTTTTCGCGGACCGTGAGATCATGGGGGAGGGCCACGTACGGGGACGAGAAGTTCACGCGGGCGAGGATGGCCTCGCGCCTGCGCGGCATCTCCTGACCCAGGATGCGGATCGTGCCGCCAGTGGGCGCGATCAGGCCGAGGAGCATGGCAATGGTGGTGGTCTTGCCCGCGCCGTTCGGTCCCAGAAAGCCCAACAGTTCTTGGCGGTGGACCTGGAACGAGATCTCGTCGACTGCGACGGTCCCGTCGAAGACTTTGCGGAGGCCGGCCGCCTCGATGACGGTGTCGATCTCTATCCCTTCACTGCCCCCGCGGTGAGGCCCGCGATGAAGCGGTCAATGAACTGGTTGTAGACGATAGCGATGGGGATGCTGGTGACGAGCGCGGCGGCCATCAGCGACCCCCAGTAGAAGACGTCGCCGCGCACCAGGGCCACCGGGACGCCCAGACTGACCGTCATCTTGCCCACCGAACTGATGAACGTCAGCGCGTAGACGAACTCCTGCAGCACCAGGGTGAAGGCGAAGATGACGGCGGTCAGGATGCCCGAAACCGCCAGCGGCAACACGATCTTGCGAATGACGCTGAGGCGGCTGTAGCCATCGATCATCCCCTGCTCCTCGATGTCGCGGGGGATCGAGCGAAAGAAACCCATCAGCAGCCAGGTGCAGAACGGGATGGTGAA
>JAIBHM010000268.1 GCA_020028535.1 Armatimonadota bacterium
CGCCATCTTCTCTTCCATCTGAAGGGCGACGGGGTCACCCGGCACGATGTGCATCAGCACGAACGTGACCAGCGTGACCCCGATGAACACCGGCACGGCGAGCAGCAGCCGCCGCGCGATGAACTTCCAGATTCCCGACACAGTCCTCCGCTAGCGCTTTACCGGCGGGGCTGGATCCAGACCTTATGCATCGGCTGGTAGTCCATCTCCACCGGATTCCCGACAAGCCCGTGCACGTTGGGCTGGTGCACGAGCACCGCCTTGTTGTAATTGAAAAAGAACCAGGGCGCATCGGCCACGATCAGCCGCTCCGCCTCGCGGCACAGCTGGACCTGCCGCTGGGTGCTGAAGGTGCGCTCGGCCTCGTCGATCAGAGTATCCACGCGGTCATTCTTGTACCGCATGCGGTTGCCCGGCGCTCCGAAGTTCCGCGAGCGGAAGGGGCCCAGGTAGTTGACGCAGTTCGGTCCGCCGCCGTGGGACAGCGTCCAGGTCGGAATCTCCGCTTTGCCCGCCCGGTCCAGCATGACGCCGAAGTCCTGCTGCACGATCTTCCCGCGGATGCCGACATCGGCCAGGTAACGCTGGAATCCTTCCAGCCAGCGGCCGATCACGGGGCTGCTGCTGCCGTGCAGCTCCAGCTCGAATCCATTCGGGTAGCCGGCCTGCGCAAGCAACTCCCGGGCCCGCTGTGGATTGTAGTCGTAGCCTCGCAGCGCGGGGCTGAAGGCGTTGATGCTCGGCGGCAGCGGCCCGACTGCGGTGATCGCTTTGCCCTGCAGGATGGTGCGCACCATCGTGGCCTTGTCGATCGCGTGGTTGATGGCCTGGCGCACGCGCACGTCGTCCAGCGGCTTCATCGTCGTGTTGAATCCGAGGTGCCTGGTGAACAACTCGGACACCTCGACCACGTACGGCTTCCACTTCGGATCGTCCGCGTACCGGCGATAGTTGGTATCCCCCAGCAGCATGAAGTCGAGCCGGCCGGTGTCAAACTCAGCCTGCGCCGTGGCGGGGTCGGGGATGATCCGGAACTCCAGCGCGCTGACCAAGGGCCGGCCTTCCCAGTAATTGGCGTGCGACCTCAGCAGGATCGAGTCGTCGCGGCTCCAGGAGACGAAGACGAACGGGCCGGACCCCACCGGCCGCTGGCCGAACTCGCGGCCCAGCCGCTCGACCTCTTCCCGGGGGACGATGAACAAGTCGCTGAATGTGAGGGGAAAGGTGCTGTCCACCACGGAGTTCGTGATCTGGAGACGATAGCGGTCCAGCACATGGATGCCGCCGACCGATGTTGCCCGCTTGGCCACGAATTCCTGAGCGCCCGCGATGCGATCGTACGAGCGAATGAACGGCGAGGCGTTCTCCGGGGTCAGGATGCGCTCGATCGTGTACTTCACGTCTTCGGCGACCATCTCGCGCCCGTTGTGGAACCGGATGCCGCGCCGCAGCCGGAAGGTCATCGTCTTGTTGTCGCTGCTCACCGTCCAGGCCTCGGCGGCTCCGGGTTCGAGCTCGAGGGTCCTTGGATTCAACCGGAGCAGGGAGTCGAAGATATTCATCTTTACCGAAATGGCGCGGACCGTATTTGTCTGGGCCGGGTCGAGGTTGGCTGGGTCGCTGCTGAGCGCCCGGCGGAAATGCCCGCCGGCAACCGGCGTCTGCGCCGTCACCGGTTGAATGTACGCGAGGGCGGCAAGAAGCCCAACCAGCGCGAGGATGCTCAGGTGCCGGATGAAACTACTCTTCATACATCACCCCCGCAAAGATTTGGATACGCTTTCTTCCTTCTATTAAGGATCCGCAGGCCCCCTTCCGGGGGCCCGCGAACATCACGGTGCGAACCATTCCTGATGGAGCATTACCGATGACCCGTGCCTTCATCATCGCCGCCGACCGCATCGTGGCGCCCGAGCGCGACCTGGTCCCCGGTATCGTTGAGATCCACGGCGGACGGATCGCCGATGTCAGAATCCCGGGAATTCTGGCCCCCGGCCTGATCGATCTCCAGATCAATGGCGCTGCCGGAGTCGACTTTGCGACCTGCGAGCGGGCGGAGGATCTCGCCCCGGTTCGGCGCTTCCTCCTCGCCACCGGGGTCACCGCCTACCTGCCGACGCTGATCTCATCCCCCCTTCCGCAGTTGCACACGGCGCTCCGGCGGTGGGCGCTCTTTGCGCATGCCGGCGGTGGGCCGCGAATCCTCGGCGCACACGTGGAAGGCCCCTACCTCAATCCTTCTTACGCAGGCGCGCACCATCCGGATCTGCTTCGCCCGCCGGACCCGACAGAGCTCGCAGCACTCCTCGACAGCGCTCCAGGATTGGTCAGGCTGCTGACGCTCGCGCCCGAGCTCCCGGGCGCAGCAAGCCTGATCGAGCTTGCCGTGCGGCGGAAGGTGGCCGTCGCGGCGGGGCATTCGTCGGCGACGTTCGTGGAAGCGCAGGCGGCGTTTGGAGCGGGGGTACGAATGGTAACGCATGTCTTCAACGCGATGCGGCCAATGCACCACCGTGAACCGGGCATCGCGGGCGCGGCCCTTGTCGACCGGCGTGTTGTCTGTGGACTCATCGCCGACCTGGTGCACGTCCATCCATCCGTGATCCTGATGGTCGCGTCGCTCAAAGGGTCGTCGCGTGTGGCGCTCGTGACAGACGCTGTGGCGCCGGCCGGCGGCGGGCCGGATGGTGCGCTGGCCGGGAGGCCGCTCGCTGTCACCGACGCGCCGCGACTGGCCGACGGCACCCTGGCCGGGAGCCTGGGTACGCTGGACCAGGCGATCCGAAACGTCGTGTCGCTGGGGATCGCGCCGCGCGACGCCGTGTTGATGGCGAGCGCGGTTCCGGCCTCCGTCATCCGGCGGAGGGACCTGGGCCGCATCGCGCCGGGTGCCCGAGCAGATCTTGTCGCCTTTGACCGCAGGCTTCGAGTTCGCACCGTCTATCTGGACGGCGGTGAGGTATTCCCGAGCAGAGGAATCACTCCCAAAGCGACGGAATAGCGATGGCGTCCCAGATGATTCTGCCCGGAGGTGTTGCGGTGAAGCGATTGCGCGTTTTTGTGCTCTGCGTGTGCGGACTGCTGATCCTCGCCCTGGGGGCCGCACAGGCACAGCCCGCGGGACCACAGCGAGGCGGGACCATCCGCGTGGGGATCACGCAGGAGATTCTGAACCTCGATCCCCACGTCGCGACGGCGTTCTCCTCGTTCCAGGTCCTGGACGTCGTGTATGAGGGCCTGCTGCGTTTCAATCCGAAGACCCTGGAGCTCGAGCCCAGCCTTGCCACATCCTGGACGGTGTCGTCGAACGGGTTGGAATACACGTTCAATCTACGGCGCAACGCCACGTTCCACGATGGGAGCACCGTGGATGCCAGCGACGTGAAATACACGATCGACCGCATCCTGAATCCCGACACGAAATCTCCACAGGCGAGCTCGCTCGAGCCGGTGAGAGAGGTCACGGTCGTGACCCCGTTCACGGTCCGTGTCGCGTTGAAGCGTCCCTTTGCGCCGTTTCTCTCTCTGATGACCGGCCCGGGCCGGGGCATCATCCCGATCAACTTTGAAGACAAGGTCGGCGATCCCCGCGTGAAGATGCTCGGCAGCGGGCCGTTCCAGCTGGCCGAGTTCGGCCCGGGTTCGGTGCGGCTGACCCGCCATCAGCGGTATTGGGGACGCGACGCCGCGGGGAATCAGCTGCCCTACGCGGACGCGGTCATCTATCGTGTGATTCCAGATCCGGCGACGCTGCGGGCCGCGGTACGCGCGGGTGAGGTCGATCTCATCATCGGGTTCGGCGTGGACATTACCGCGGCGCGGGCGCTGGTCAACGTCGCCGAGCTACGGGTGATGTCGACGCCCGACCTCACCTACAGCCTGCTGGGAGTGCAG
>JAIBHM010000019.1 GCA_020028535.1 Armatimonadota bacterium
TGGGCGCACGAAACGGCGTACCTAGGAAGTGATCATGAGACGCATTTTCCTCATCCTTGGAATCTTTGCGCTGCTGACCACAGGGGCCGCGGCGCAAACCGCCTCGCCGGAAGTAACATACAAACAGGGCACCGTGACAATTGCCCAAAGCTTCCGCCGGGTCAGGCTCCAGGTCGAAGTGGCTGATACTCCGGCTTCGCGGGCGCAGGGACTGATGCACCGCAGGCACCTCGATGAGAGCGCCGGCATGCTCTTTATCTTCGAAGAAACCAGCCGCGGTGGCTTCTGGATGAAAAACACCCTCATTCCCCTATCGATCGCCTTCATTGACGAGAAATGGGGGATCGTAGACATCAAGGACATGAAGGTCGCGCCCGACCCCAAAGATGGGCCGTTCACCGTCTACGATTCGGCGAAACCATATCGCTATGCGCTGGAAGTCAACGAGGGGTTCTTCACACGCAGCGGCGTGAAGGTTGGGGCGAAGGTTACCTACGTCCCGCGAAAACCCTGATCCTCGAACCACACCACAACACTTGACCACCGTTGCCCCAGGAGCCATGGGCCGGAAGCGGATCCCTCTGTGGCAGACACTCCGGGATCGGTGCCCGCGGGAAGAACTTCCACCCGCAGACGCTCGACGCCGGGGCTCCCCATGCCGACCCACTCCGCCGCCCGCCGGCGTACGCGCCCGGCTGCGTCGTCCGTGCCGTACACTACCACCGCGTCACGGCGGATCAGGCAGAGACTGCGCGAGGCGACATCCAGGACTCCGCTGACGGCGTGGAACCCCCAGCGCTCGGGAACGACGCTGAAGATGTCAACCACCCCCGGTTCCTGCAACGCGAGGTAGATCCCCAGGCCTCCACCCAGGCCGAAGGAGTCCACGGGGACGACGAGCCCGCCGACGCGGCGAGGCGTCTGCGAGAGCAGGTCGCGCAGCAGGTCCAGCGGAATCCGCCCAGCCTCCGGACCTGTAATAAACAGGCCGTCGCCCATGGGGATCCCGCGCTCGGGTGCGCCGAAGGCCCCCCGCAGGTACATGAACCCGGAACATTGGATGGAACGGCTGCGCAACGAAGCGCCGGCCCGGAGGAACCCCACACTCAGACATTGCGTGCGGAGGCGCAGCGGCACCACCAGCACACCGCCCTCGACGAGCTGCTCGCGCCAGTGTGGCGGGACATCCGAGACGCTCGCAGTGACGATGATCCGGTCGTACGGCGCGCGCTCCGGGTGGCCGAATCCCCCGTCGGCCGCCACGACTTCAACGTCCTCGTAGCCGGCCGCCGCGAGATTGGACGCGGCTTCCTCGGCCACATCAGGCTGGATGTCCACGGTGACGACCCGCCCGCCTGACCCGACGATCTCCCGGATCAGCGCCGCATTGTAACCTGTGCCGGCGCCGATCTCCAGCACGCGATGCCCGGGGGTGGGCTCGAGCTGCTCGAGCATGATCGCCATGATGCTCGGCTGCGAACTGCTGCTGCTGGGAAGACCATCGGACTCTCGGTGCGTGATGATGGCGTCATCGCGATAGACATCCGCTGGAGTCAGATCAGGAAGGAACGCGTGGCGCGGAACGCGGCGGAAGGCGGCCTCAACGGCGGGTGATCGGATGGCCCGGCTTCGCCGCAGGGAATCTACGAGTGCGTTGCGGAGCCGGACGGCGTCGCTTCGGAGCACCATGCGGATTACTGTTCATCATACCCGACCTCAGCCGGACCGAGCCGGCCGCTGCATGCCCCTGGCCAGTTCGAAGAGCAGCCGCTATGATGGCCACAACACCGACATGAACAAGACTGCCGAGATTTCCGCGCTCCGCGCGATCAGCCGCGCCATCGGCCAGGCCCTCGACCTGGACTCTACCCTGCACCTTATTACGCGCACCACGGCTGAGGTCATGGGCATGGACTCATGCTCCATCTACCTCCTTGACCAGGCAGGCGAGTATCTTGTCCTCAAAGCCACGACGGGATTGGCGGCAGAGGCGGTGGGCCAGGCGCGCCTCCGGTTCGGCGAAGGCCTGACGGGCTGGGCGGCCGGGGAAGGGCAGCCGGTGGCCAGCTCCGATGCCGCGAGCGACTCGCGCTTTGTCTACCTGCCTGAGACCCGCGAGTCCAACTTCCGCTCGCTGGCCGCCGTGCCGCTCATCACCTCCGGCCGCGTGCTCGGCGCGATCAACGTGCAGACGACGGCCCGGCATGAGTACGGCGGCGACGAGATGGAGTTGCTCGGCGTCATCGCCGACCTCGCCGCAGGCGCCATCGAGAAAGCGACCCTGTACGACAGCATGCGCCGGCAGATCAGCGAGCTCAGCACGCTGGCCGAGGTCAGCGAGACCCTCACGTCGCCCCTGTATCTGGAAGAAGTGTTGCGGCTCATCGTCGAGATGGCCTCGCGCACGATGGAGGCGAAGACGTGTTCGCTGATGTTGATCGACGAAGAGACGAAGGAGCTCGTCATCGCCGCGGCGCACAGCGCCACGCAGGCCTACCTCAACCGGCCGCTCCTCCGCGTCGGCGACGGCATTACCGGGCAGGTGGCCCGCGAGGGCAAACCCGTTGCGGTCGCAGATGTCCAGACCGACCCGCGGTACCTGGCCAAGGAGATGGCGGCGCAAGAGGGTTTGCACGCCCTGCTCTCCGTCCCCCTCGCCGTGCGCGAGCGCGTGATCGGCGTCTTCAATTGCTACAAGGGACGCCCGCACCGGTTCACCGACGCCGAGGTCAAGCTCTTCACCACGCTGGCCAACCAGACCGCGCTCGCCATCGAGAACGCGAACCTGGTTGTTCGCTCGGCGGTCATCCGCGAGATGCACCATCGCGTGAAGAACAATCTCCAGACCGTGGCGATGCTGCTGCGCCTCCAGCTGCGGGATGGTCGTGAGGTCTCCGGTCGCGAAGTCCTGACGGAGACGATCACCCGCATCTTGAGCATCGCCGCCGTGCACGAGATCCTCTCGGCGGAAGGGTTCCGGCTGGTCAACCTCAGGCAGTTGCTGGATCGCGTCGCGCACAACGTCACACAAACGATGGCGGCGCCGGCGCTGCGCCTGGCCGTCACGGTGACCGGTGAGGACATCTACCTGAACTCGCGCCAGGCGACGTCGCTTGCGCTGGTGGTGAACGAGTTGCTTCAGAACTCCATCGAGCACGCCTTCCCGGACCGCACGGAGGGCCGCGTCGAGATCCGGCTGAGCGAGCGCGACGGTGAGCTGGTCCTGGTGGTTGAGGACAACGGCCAAGGGCTGCCGGCGGGATTCGAACCCTACGGCGGCGACGACCTGGGTCTGAAGATCATCCACGCCCTGGTCACCGAAGACCTCGGGGGGAGCATCACGCTCTCCCGGGAGGGTGGAACCAGAGCGGTGATCTCCATTCCCCGGGTCGAGACGCCCCGGGTATGACACCGAAGCCTCTCCGCATCGTGATCGCCGACGACGAGGGGGTCATCCGGCTGGGCCTGCGGGCAATGCTGGAGGAGCAAGGGTACCAGGTCGTCGGCGAGGCCGCCGACGGGAAGCGGGCACTCGACCTGACTGCGAAACTCCATCCTGACCTGATCTTCCTCGATATCAAGATGCCGGGGGTGGACGGGCTCCAGGCCGCCCGTGCGCTGCTCCAGGATCGCACCGTACCGGTCATCGTTCTCACCGCGTATGCCGATCGGGAGTTCGTCGCGCGGGCGCGCGAGGCAGGCGTCCTGGCCTATCTGGTCAAGCCGGTGCGGGAGGGGGACCTGCGGCCCGCGATCGAGATGGCGATGGGCCGGTTCGGGGAAATCCAGGAGCTGCGGGGAGAGATCGGCGATCTGGAGGAGACGCTGCGCACGCGCAAACTGGTCGAGCGCGCGAAAGGTGTCCTGATGCGCCGCGATGGAGTCGACGAGGCTCAGGCGTTTGCGCGCCTTCAGAAGCAGGCGCGTGATGCGCGGAAGACGATGAAAGAGATTGCGGAAACGATTCTCGCCCGCGAGGACGCCGACCGTTAGTCGATGATCAACATTGTCCCCATAATCCACAACCCGTGAACGACAGTTCCGAATTGACCCTCTTGCGACGGCATGGTACAAACATGCTCGTCAGCGGACAGCGGTTGTTCGAGATGGGAGTGAGGTACCGGGTCTACTTTAGACGCCTCCGGCGTCGCAAGTAGTCCGGCAACCCGGCCTAACTCAACGGAGCGCATCCGCTGACGTTGTTTCCCTGCTTCCGCGCTCCCGTCCCCTCCCCGTTCCGCCTCGTCCCGCCCTATAATGAACGCTGGACCACGATGCTCCGCATCGGCATGGCCCAAATGAATACGACCGTCGGGGACCTCGAAGGTAACACCCGGCGGATCTGGGAGGCGATCGACCGCGCCCGGGAAGCCGGCGTGGACATTGTCTGCTTCCCCGAACTTTCCATCCCCGGCTATCCTCCGGAAGATCTCCTCCTGAAACCCGATTTCGTCCGCGGGAACCTGGCGGCCCTGGACGAGGTGACAGCTCGGACGAGAGGCATCACCGCGATTGTCGGCTTTGTGGATCGTGGTAACCACCTGTACAACGCGGCGGCTGTGCTGTCCGACGGCCAGCGGGTCGGCGTCTATCACAAGCAGCGGCTGCCGAATTACGGGGTCTTTGACGAAAAACGCTACTTCCACCCCGGCCGACGGGCACCGGTGTACGTGATCGGGGGTGTTCCGGTCGGCGTAACCATCTGCGAGGATATCTGGTTCCCGGGCGGCCCCTGCCAGGCCGAGGCAGCCGCCGGGGCGCTGGTCATCATCAACATCAATGGCTCTCCGTACCATGCGGGCAAGTGGCGGCAGCGCGCCGAGATGCTGCGTACCCGCGCCAGGGACTACGGGGTCGTCCTCTGCTACAACAATCTCGTCGGCGGGCAGGATGAGCTGGTCTTCGACGGGATGGGCATGGTCTTCGACCATGCGGGCATGTTGCTGGCGCGCGGCAAACAGTTCGAAGAAGACCTCGTCGTCTGTGACATCGATCCGGAAGCGGTCCGCCGCCAGCGGCTTTTCGCCCCCGTAGCCACCGTGCCTGGGGAAGATGGCCCCATCATCACGCCCACGATCCATGTCTCCGATGCGCGGCAGGAGACCAAACCTCCAATCGTGCCCCAGATGGCCTCCCCGCTGGACGAGACCGAGGAAGTGTACCGCGCCCTTGTGCTCGGCACCCGCGACTACATGCGCAAGAACCGGTTCACGGATGCCGTGATCGGTCTCTCAGGCGGAATCGACTCTTCGCTCGTCGCCACTATCGCCACAGATGCGCTCGGGGCGGAACGCGTGCACACTGCCTGGATGCCTTCCCGCTTCAGTTCAGACGAGAGCCGGGCTTACGCGCGGGAAGTCGCGGAGAACCTCGGCGTCCAACGCATCGATCTCGAGATCGACAAGATCTTCCAGGCGTTTCTGGACTCGCTGCAGCCGGCGTTCGGCGGGCGACCGCACGATACGACCGAGGAGAACATCCAGGCACGCATCCGCGGCACGCTGCTGATGGCGCTGTCCAACAAATTCGGCTGGCTGGTCTTGACGACGGGAAATAAGAGCGAGATGAGCGTGGGCTACGCCACGCTCTATGGTGATATGGCCGGCGGCTTCGCCGTGCTCAAGGACGTGCCCAAGACGCTGGTCTACGACCTCGCCGGCTGGCGGAACGGGCAGAAGCGCATCATCCCTGAAGGTGTGATCACCCGCGCCCCCACCGCGGAGCTGCGCGCCGGACAGAAAGACAGCGATACGCTTCCGCCCTACGAGATTCTCGACCCGATACTGAAGCTCTACGTGGAGGAGGACACGCCGCCCGACGAGATCGTGGCCCAGGGGTACCCCGCGGACCTGGTCGCGAAGGTCGTCACCATGGTGGACCGCAACGAGTATAAGCGGCGCCAGGCGCCGCCGGGGGTGAAGATTACTCCGAAAGCATTTGGGAAAGACCGACGGCTCCCCATCACCAACTGGTATCGAAACTCGTTGACGACCCGCCCCATAATGCCCGGGCCTCGATGACGGCGCCCGCCTCCTCACGCTACCACGTCTCGACGATGCCGGCGCCCTTGCCGTTTGCGGCGCTGCAGGAGAACGAACGTCTCTTCAACATCCCCGTCGAGAAGCTCCTCACGGTGGATGGCCGCAGGCGAACTCCGCAAGACGTCTATCGGAAGATCGCGCCGATCGAGCTCAGCGTCCTCAAGTAGGCCGCGTCCATGACCTTCGGACGCGGCCGGCCGTGGGGGAGCGCTTTCAAGGCTGCGATGAAAGCGCTGGTGTGGGGAATCGTCGGACCGCCCCTACTGTATTCGGTTGTGGTCTTCATTGTGATCATCGTCTACAACGTGGCCAGAAACCCCCTCGCCGACATTCTCCCGGTCGCAAATAAGACTTTCCTGTGGTCCCTGTACTTCGGCGTCATCCTGGCCGGACCGTTGGGCGCGCTTGGGGCTCTCACCGTGACGTGGCAGGCATTCCGATGGACGGCGCGCGGCGATGATCCGCGGCGGGTGATGCGAAGAGCCCTGGTGTTGGGCGCGCTGTTTGGTCTTCTCGTCCCTGTCTGGCTTGCGTTGTGGCTCGCCCTCTTCCAGGCCACGACGTTTTCGGGCAGGTTCGACTCCCCGTTCACCTTCCTCTATATGGTCACAAACAGTGTGCCGGTTGCCCTCCTCAGCACCTGGATCCTCGTCCGCGTCATCCGTGGAGACCTCCGCACGTGGTTCGCGCAGGGGCATGCCTGATCGCTTTCGGTGGCTGATCTGGCTCTCGGTCGCGGAGATCGCTACGATGCTCACGTTCGGAAACTATTCCGCGGCGCTTCCGATATTGCGCGAAGAATGGGGCCTCTCGGCGGCGCAGGCCGGGGCCATCTTCGCCGGCCAGCAGAGCGGCTACACTGCGGCCGTGCTCGTGCTCAGTTCGTTGACCGATGTGATCGGCGTCCGCTCTATTTATCTGGTCTCGGCTCTCTGGGCGGGCGCCTTCGGACTGCTCTTCGCTGCAATCGCGCATGATTTCACCTCCGCGCTCGTGCTCCGAACGCTCGGTGGGATCGGGCTGGCCGGCACATATGTGCCGGGGATGCGTCTTGTGGTGGAAACATTCCCGGCCGCGCGGCGCGGCGGCGCGATGGGTCTGTACATTGGAGCATTCAGCATCGGCGTGAGCGCCTCGCTGTTCCTGACGGGGATGATCTTACCGTTTGGCTGGCGGACGGCATTTTTCGTGACCGCTTTAGGTCCGCTCTTGGCCGCCGCAATCGCCTGGCCGATTGTCCACGACGCGCTGCGCCAGAACGTACGCCGCAGAATCAACTTCGGCAACGCCCTGCGCAATACGCGGGCGTTGCGACTTATCGCCGCCTATGCGGCGCACAACTGGGAACTCTTTGGCATGCGCGCGTGGATGCCGGCCTTCCTGACGTCGCTGTGGATGCAGCAGGGCATCCCGCTCACCACGGCAACCGCGCGAGGGGCGACCTTCTCCTCACTGGTGTTGCTGGCGAGCGGCGCCAGTAACGCCACGGGCGGATGGCTCTCCGATTCGCTCGGCCGCCGCAAGACGATCGTGCTCTTCCTCACCGCATCGGCTGTGGTCTCCGCGACGATTGGATGGACCGCGCCTCTCGGCCTCAGCGTCGTCCTGGCGCTGGCCATTCTGTACGGACTCCTCGTGACCGCGGACTCGTCAACGCTTTCCACGGCTGTCGCGGAGTCGGCCGATCCCGACGCGCTCGGTGCGACCATGGCCGTGCAATCCAGCCTGGGCTTTCTCGTGACGGCAATTTCCCCGCCGCTCTTCGGCGCCATTCTCGATCTGACGAATGGTCTGTGGGGATGGGCCTTTCTCTCGTTGGGCATCGCCGCGGTAGTCGGGGTGCTGGCCGTCCTCAGACTGTAACGTTCGTCTTGTGATTCCGACTCATCTATCGGTACAATAATGGTTTGCAATGAGTCTACGAGGCCTGTTTCCCGTCCTACGGGAGCAGCCATCCTACAACCAGGTGCTGGAAGCCATCCGGACGGGGGCCCATCCATGGGTCGTCGGCCCCTCCGGCTCGGAGAAGGCGTACGTGCTCGCCGCCCTTGGAGGCGACCTCGGGCTCACTGCGGACGGCACCGTGCTCATCGTGACCCCTTCGCGCGAGGCGGCCGACCGGCTGCACGATGACCTCCTAGCCTTCATCCCCGAACTGGAACAGCGGCTGATCGTCTACCCGCAGTGGGAGGTCCTGCCGTCCGACGAAGGGCGTCTTGCCGCGGATGCGGTGGGGGAGCGCCTGTCCGTACTCATCCGCCTGCTGCAGGGTGAGGCGCCGTGGATCATCGCGCCGGTCGCGGCCCTTCTGCGAAAGCTGCCCGGTCCCCAGGCGCTGCGGTCCTCAGGCGAAGAGGTGAAGGCTGGGGAGCAGCGCGATCTGGGCGCGCTTACCACGTTCCTTTCATCATCCGGCTACGAACGCGTCGATCTCGTCACCTCGCGCGGGGAGTTCGCCGTTCGGGGCGGCATCCTCGATGTCTTTCCGCCGCAGACCGCCGAGCCGGTCCGCGTTGAGTGGTGGGGGGATGAGATCGAATCGGTCCGTGCGTTTGAGGTCGAGTCACAACGCAGCACTCGTGCGTTGGCCTCAGTGAATCTGCCACCGGTCCAGGAGTCGGGCGGAACTGCGACCCTGCTGGACTACCTGGGGGCGGGTTCGCTTGTCGCCCTCGATGAGCCCCCCGACCTGCAGCGCCAGGCTCGATCGCTCATGGAGGGACCCGGCGCCATTGAGCCATCACCGTTCTTCGCGTGGGGCAAGTTGCCGCAGGCCGAAGGCCTGCGTGCGGTTTCAATCTCCACGATCCACGGTGGGGATGATTCTGAGCGTGAAGTGACGCTGCGATTCGCAGGCGTCGAAGCGTTCGGCGGTCAGATGAAGCTCTTTACCTCCGCGCTGCTGGAATGGATCACGTCGGGCCGCCGGGTCGTCATCGCCACCGCGCAGGTCCAGCGCGTTGGGGAGATCCTGCGGGAACACGGTCTTGCCGTGACAACCGCGGAAGCCCTTGCAGACTCGCCCGAGCCAGGACAGATCATCGCAGTGAACACGCCACTGAGCCGCGGGTTCCAACTGGAACCCGCGGGACTTGTGGTCGTCACGGATAGCGAGATGGTGGGGTGGCGCCGGCGCCGCCGCAGGCTGCGCTTCCGTGAAGGTGTGCGCCTGTACTCGTGGGCCGACCTCGGACCGGGCGATCTTGTTGTGCACATCCACCACGGCATCGGCATCTACCGCGAGATGACACGCATGCTGCTGAACGGGGCGGAGCGCGATTACCTGACGCTGGAATACGCGCAGGGCGACCGCCTCTACGTGCCGACCGACCAGATCAACCTGGTGCAGCGCTACATCGGCGTTGAAGGCCAGCATCCAAAAATCCACCGGCTGGGCGGCGCGGAGTGGGAGCGCGAGAAGAAGAAAGTCCGCGAAGCGGCGCAGGACCTCGCGCGGGAGCTCCTCGAGCTGTACGCGAAGCGCGAGCGCGCGTCGGGGCACGCCTTTGCGGCGGACACGGCCTGGCAGCATGAGCTGGAGGCCACCTTCGAATTCGAAGAGACCCCGGACCAGTGGCTGGCAATTCAGGACGTGAAGCGCGACATGGAGCAGGCGAAGCCGATGGACCGTCTGATCGCCGGCGACGTCGGCTATGGAAAGACAGAAGTGGCCCTGCGTGCCGCGTTCAAAGCGGTGATGGATGGCAAACAGGTGGCGGTGCTCGTGCCCACGACTGTGCTCGCGCAGCAGCACCACAATGTCTTCCTAAAGCGTCTGGCCGCGTACCCGATCAGGGTGGAGATGCTCAGCCGGTTCCGCTCCCGGGCGGAGCAGAAGCGCACGCTGGCCGACGTTGCGGCCGGCACCGTGGACATCATCATCGGGACGCACCGGCTGCTCCAGAAGGACGTGCAGTTCAAGAAGCTCGGTCTGGTCATCATCGACGAGGAGCAGCGTTTCGGCGTCAAGCACAAAGAGAAGCTGAAGCAGCTCCGCGCCACCGTGGACGTCCTCACGCTCACGGCGACGCCGATCCCGCGCACCCTGCACATGTCGCTGGTCGGGCTGCGCGATATGTCGGTCATGGAGACGCCACCCGAGGCGCGCCTGGCGATATCGACGGAGATCCGCCCCTACGACGACGACCTGGTACGGCACGCCATCATGCGCGAGCTCGATCGCGGTGGGCAGGTCTACGTGGTGCACAATCGGGTGGAGACGATCGAGCGCGCGGCGCGCCGGATCCGCTCGGTGGTGCCCGAGGCGAAGGTCGCCGTAGCGCACGGGCAGATGCCGGAGGAGCGCCTGGAGCACGTGATGATGGACTTCCTGGGGGGCCGCTACAACGTGCTGGTGTGCACGACGATCGTCGAGATCGGGTTGGACATCCCCCGCGTGAATACGATCATCATCGAGGACGCGCACATGATGGGGCTGTCGCAACTCTACCAGCTTCGAGGGCGCGTGGGCCGCTCGGACCGCCAGGCGTTTTGCTACCTGCTCTACCCGCGCGGCGCGGGACTCACCGAAGAAGCCCGAGCGCGTTTGGAAGCGATGCAAGAGTTCGTCGAACTGGGATCGGGGCTCAAGCTGGCGATGCGCGACCTGGAGATCCGCGGGGCGGGAAACCTGCTGGGGCCGGAGCAGCACGGGCAGCTCGCCGCGGTCGGCTTTGAACTCTATACGCGCCTGCTGGATGAGGCCGTGCACGAGCTGCGCGGTGAGATCGTCGAAGATGCGCCCGATGCCACGATCGATCTCGGCGTGGACGCCTACCTGCCCGAAAAGTACGTCCCCGACGAGGGCCAGCGCATGGCACTGTACCGCAAGCTTGCGGGCGCGCGGACGGTGGACGAAACCGACGAGATCGCGGAGGAGATCGCCGACCGCTATGGCGCCATGCCGGATCCGGCCGCGCACCTGGTGGAAATCGTCCGGCTGCGCGCGCTGGCGAAGGAAGCCGGCGTCGCCGCGATCAGCCGCGAGAAGGATCGCATCGTCATCAAGCCCGCCGCGGCATGGACGCCGTCGCCCGACGAGGAGCGCAGACTCACCATGCAGTTCCGCGGCCGCCTCACCGTCTCCGCGGGTCTGCTCCGGCTGCGCCCCGGCGAACCGCGCTTTGCCGACGACGCGGAGTGGATCCGGCAGGTTCTGCTCACGCTGAAGGGCCTCACCCGGTTGCGGGAGCCGGCCACAGTCTCCCCCTGAGCGGAGTCGCCGGTACTCTATCCTGATGACCTTGCGCGCTTGAGTACCGCCTTGTACGATGAGACAGCCTGACGTGAAATCAGTGGACGTGGCTGGTAGGAGAAACGTGAATGCGTAGTCGAGTGAGCGTGATCATCATCACCATTCTGCTGTGCCTGCTGGGCACGGCCGCCGCGGTGGCGGTCACCCAGGGGATGCAGCGAGGCACCAGCGTGGCGGCCACCATCAACGGCGAGGTGATCTACGCGAGCGATCTTGCCCGCGAAGTCGGCGCCATTTCGCGCCAGTACGGCATCGACCTCAACAGCGAGCAGGGCCGAACGCAGCGGAGTGAGATCTCGCGCATCGTGCTCGACCAGTTGATCGAGCAGCGCCTGATCCTGCAGGAGGCGCGCAAGCGGGGCGCGCTCGCCACCGACGCCCAGGTCGATGAGGCGCTCGCGGAAATCCAGGCCAACTTCCCGTCTGAAGCTGAATTCCAGTTTGCGCTCGGCCAGCGCGGCCTCACCCTCAACGACTTGCGCGACCGGCTCCGCACCAACATCACGGTGCAGAACCTCCAGGGCCGGGTCAGCAAGGCCACGGTGGGCGATGACGAGATTCAGAAGTTCTATCAGGGAAACCGCAAAGACTTCGACCAACCCGAGCAGGTGCGCGTGCGGCACATCCTGGTAGAGACCGAAGCGGAGGCCCGCTTCGTCCTCGCCAGGCTAAACCGCGGCGAGAGGTTCCAGGATTTAGCAAAGACGCTGAGCAAGGATCCCGGCAGCCGTGAGCAGAGCGGCGATCTCGGGTTCATCGGACGGGGGCAGCTCGTGCCGGAGTTCGAGCGCGTGGCGTTCACCCTGCAGCCCGGTCAGGTGTCTGACGTTGTGAAGACGCAGTTCGGTTTTCACATCATCCAGATGATTGAGCGGAAGACCGCTCAGCCGAGCAGGCTCGAGCAAGTGCGGGAGCAGATCCGCCGCCAGCTCCTCTCAAAGAAGCAGGAAGGCGACTTCACGGCCTGGCTGAAGCTCGTGAAAGCCCAGGCGACCATCAAACGCGGCGACACGCCCACGAAATAACTCACGGGGCCGTGCGGCTCGACAAATTCCTCCAGGTGAGCCGGTTGATCAAGCGCCGCGAGGTCGCCAACCGGCTCTGCGACCACGGGCGGGTCCGGCTCAACGGCGAAGTGGCCAAAGCCTCAGCAACGGTGCGCGCGGGGGACGTCATCACCATCAGCCGCGGGGACCGCCGCCTTGTCGCAAAGATCATGGACATCCCCGAGCGTCCCGCATCCTCGACCGCCCTCGTCGAGATCCTGGCCAGGACAACCGTGGACGAATGGCATGCCTAAGATCGCCTCGGTTCACGCCCGCGAGATCCTTGACTCCCGGGGCAATCCCACGCTTGAAGCGGATGTGCGACTCGAGGACGGGGCGTGGGGGCGCGCGGCAGTCCCCTCAGGCGCATCGACAGGAGCACACGAAGCACTGGAGCTGCGCGACGGTGATCCAACCCGGTTCGGCGGCAAGGGCGTGCTGCAGGCCGTCGCTAACGTGAACGAACGGATCGCGCCCGAGATCATCGGCCGTGACGCCGCCAACCAGGCTGGAGTGGATCGCCGTCTGATCGAGCTGGACGGCACCGCCAACAAGGCTCGCCTCGGCGCGAACGCCATCCTTGGGGTCTCCCTTGCCACCGCCAAAGCCGCCGCGGCCTCGGCCGGTGTTCCCCTCTACCGGCACCTTGGGGGTGACCAGGCGCGTGTGCTGCCCGTGCCCTTCCTAAATGTCATCAACGGCGGCGCCCACGCCGACAACCCGCTCGACGTGCAGGAGTTCATGCTCGTCCCGCTCAGATCGGGCAGGTTCGCCGATGCTCTGCGTATGGGCGTTGAGACCTTTCACCGGCTGCGGGCCGCGTTGAAGTCGAGAGGCATGGTGACGGCCGTCGGAGATGAGGGTGGCTTCGCGCCGGAGCTGCGATCGACTGAGGAGGCGCTCGACCTCCTGATGAAGTCCATTGCGGAAGCCGGCTACGCGCCGGGGGCCGACATCGCGATCGCGCTCGACACGGCCGCGACCGAACTCTACGAGGACGGAGTGTATCACTTCCCGGGTGAGGGCACGCAGCGGAACCGGACGCAGATGATCCAGTACTATGACGGACTGTGCCGCCAGTTCCCGATTGTCTCGATCGAGGACGGCGTCGCGGAGGACGATTGGGACGCGTGGCGGGAACTCACCCAGCGCCTGGGCGGACGGGTCCAGCTGGTGGGCGATGACCTCTTTGTTACAAACACGGCGCGACTGCGGCGGGGGATCGACTCGGGCGTCGCCAACGCCATCCTCATCAAGGTCAATCAGATCGGCACGCTCACCGAAACCCTCGAGGCGGTATCCATGGCCAAAGAGGCGGGATACGGGGTCATCATCTCCCACCGCTCGGGAGACACCGAGGATACTACGATCGCCGACCTCACGGTGGCGACCGGCGCGGGCCAGATCAAGTCGGGCGCGCCGTCACGGTCCGAGCGCGTCGCCAAGTACAATCAGCTGCTGCGCATCTCAGCGGAGCTTGGAGAGCGGGCGATCTTCTCCGGGGCGACCGCGCTGGGGGGCCCCCTTGGGAAGAGGAATACGCGTTGAGCACCACACAGGAAAAGATGGCGGTGCGTACAAACTAGTGGTCGGCGGGTAGCACTCAGGTCTTGTCGTTACACGGACTTTACGTCGCAGCAGCGAACGGAGCATCCGCTATGAGCCTCGCCACAGCCCGGGCGGGAAATCGGGGACATCCACCGAACCGCCGCCTGTCCCGGCCCGCAGTCGCCCTCATCGTTCTGGTCGTCGGCGGCGCTGCGGTTCAGGTCTTCGGCTCGAGCTTCTTGACCGTCTACCGCCTGGACCGCGAGGCGGCACGGCTGGAGGCGCTCAAGCGGGACCTCCAGGAGCAGAATGCCATCCTCCGCGAGGAGATCAAGCTCCTGGCCACCCCCCAGTACATCGAGAAGCTGGCCCGGGAGCAGTTAGGCCTCGTCAAGCCGGGCGAGGTGGCCATCCTGATCATTCAACCGAGGCCTCAACCACCCCCCAGGCCGGCCCGCCTGCCACAGGATAACCTGTCCCTGCTCCGGCGACTGTGGATGTCACTGCTGCGCTGGCTGCAGTGAGTCTGCCGTTCGCTGATTGACACTCCGAGAGGCCAGCCGTATAATTCGCTCGCTATCCCCCTGTAGAGGAGGCACGCCGGAGCATCTATGGCAGTTGAAACCGGTACTATTGTTGAAGGCACCGTCGTAAAGATCACCCCATATGGCGCGTTCGTGGAGCTGCCCGACGGGCGCAGCGGGCTGGTTCACATCAGGGAGATCGCCGACATCTACGTGAAGGACGTCCGGGACTACCTGAAGGAGCAGGAGAAGGTAAAGGTCAAGGTCCTGGGGCTGAACGAGCGAGGAAAGCTCGATCTCTCCGTCAAGCAGGCCCTCAGTCCCGAGGAACGCGCCGCCCGGTCCCGCGCCAAGACCTCGTTCGAAGACAAGCTGAAGTCTTTCTTGAAGGAAAGCGAAGAGCGGCTGCTCGACCTCAAGCGCAACACCGAGGCGAAACGCGGCGGCGGGAAACGGCGGAAGTAGTCAGGAACGTCGGGTCAGCCCACGCCCAGCAGCCAGGCAATATCCTCGAAGGCTTTCCACGTAATGTCATCATGCTCCAGCATCCGAGAGCGTTCCTGAATGTCCGTCCTGGCGGTGAGCTCCTCCAGTTGTTCATCCATCCGGGCTAACCGCGTCTTCACCTGTTGCAGGTCTGGGTTGCCGGAGATCCCCGGGACCAGGCCGCGCACGGTGGCCAGCGCCTGCCGCTCGACGTCGCGGGCC
This sequence comes from Armatimonadota bacterium, assembly GCA_020028535.1. Classification (GTDB taxonomy): domain Bacteria; phylum Sysuimicrobiota; class Sysuimicrobiia; order Sysuimicrobiales; family Kaftiobacteriaceae; genus Kaftiobacterium. The sequence goes on from JAIBHM010000019.1 coordinate 15,122, forward strand.
TGCCGGTCCATCTCGATCGCTTCCAGCCGGCTGTAGGCAACCAGTTCCCGCCGCGAGTCGAGGGCGCTCACCAGCGCCTCCCGCACCTGCTCCAGCGCTTTCCGCTCGTCCATCCGGTTACACCCGGACCTCTTGATCCCGGTATTGCAGCTGGTACAACTTGGTGTAAATACCGCCCCGGGCCAGCAGCTCGCGGTGCCCGCCCTCCTCAACGATCCGTCCCTTGTGCATCACCAGGATACGATCGACATTCTGAATGGTGGACAGGCGATGGGCGATGATAATCGAGGTGCGGCCGCGCAGAACGCGCGCCACAGCATCCTGGATCAGGATCTCCGTCTCCGTGTCTACGCTGCTCGTGGCCTCATCGAGGACCAGCAGAATCTCCGGGTTGTGGGCGAGCGCGCGGGCAAACGCGATGAGCTGCCGCTGGCCGGCAGACAGTGTGGCGCCCCGCTCGACCACCTCTGTCTGGTAGCCGTCCGGAAGCCGCTCGATGAAACGCTGCGCGTTGACAAACTCTGCCGCCCGGCGGATCTGCTCGTCGCTAATATCCAGATCCCCCAGACGGATATTCGACGCCACCGTACCGGAGAACAGGAAGACATCCTGGAGCACGAGCCCGACGTGCCGGCGAAGCTCGCGCTGCCCCAGGCGCCTCACGTCGACGTCGTCAACCAGGACCTGGCCGCGCTGGGGATCGTGGAACCGGGTGATGAGGTTGATGATCGAGGTCTTGCCGGCCTCGGGTTCGCCGTCGGCCGCTCCCGGGTCGTCGTCGTAAGCGAACCAGACGTCCCGGAACTCTACCTCGCCGCGGACACGATCGAGGATCACGGGATCAGGCGGATCCTCGACCGTGACGGGCTCGTCCAGCACGCGGAAGATGCGCTCTGAGCTGGCCATCGCGCCCTGGAGGATGTTGTACTTCTCCGCGAGATCTTGAATC
>JAIBHM010000020.1 GCA_020028535.1 Armatimonadota bacterium
AGACGCGCGAGCGAGACGACGACGCCGCCCTCGGCCGGAACTGCCCCTCCGGCCAGGCCTGTGCCGGACCCGCGCGGCACGATCGGTACGCCGGCCCGCCCGGCCGCGGCGACGACGCCACAGACCTGGGCCGTGTCTGCGGGAAGGACGACGATCTCAGGCATCGCCTGGAGGATCGAGCCATCCTGCTCGTAGACGATGACGTCGGCGTCCTCAATGAGGACGGACTCGTCTCCCAGGATGCGCCGCAGTTCGGCGATGAGGGCTGCCCGGCGCTCTCCGTTCAGCTCCATACGCCCGCCTGCGGCTGTATCGAGTAGGCCGATTGGGTCCCGTCGGGCAGTAGCTTGCCGGGGTTCAGCAGCCCGGCAGGATCGAAGGCATTCTTGACCCGGCGCATTGCGTCGAGATCGACGTCGGTGAACAGCCAGCGCATGTACTCCCGCTTCTCGATGCCCACACCGTGTTCCCCCGTGATGGATCCGCCGGCCTCTACGCAGGCCCGCAGGATCTCTTCGCCGGCCCGCACCACGCGGTCCATCATCCCCGGCTCCCGCGGATCGAAGAGGATGGTCGGATGCAGGTTGCCGTCCCCGGCGTGAAAGAGGTTGCCGATGACTAGTCCGTGGGCCCGCGCAATAGCCTGCACCTTGCGCATGACTTCAGGGAGCATTGTGCGCGGGACCACGCCGTCGTGTAGGTAATATGCTGGTGCCAACCGACCAAGCGCACCAGCACCCTCCTTACGCCCTTTCCAGAGCAGGGCGCGTTCTTGCGCTGATTCGGCTGTGCGAAGCAGGCTGGGCCGGTGGCGGCCGGCTACGCCCTCGATGCGCTCCATCAGGCGCGGCAGGGCGTCGGCATGGCCTTCGACCTCGATCAGCAACACGGCTCCGGCATCCTCTGGATACCCGGCGTGGATGGCGGCTTCCACGGCCCGGATCACGACCCCGTCGATCATCTCCATCGCCGTCGGCACGATGCCCGTAGCGATGATCTCCGAGACCGTCTCCGACGCGTCGTCGATCGTTTCGAAGACCGCGAGCAGCGTGCGCACGGCTTCGGCCCGGCGGAGCAGGCGGACGGTGATCCTGGTGATGACACCGAGCGTTCCCTCCGAGCCGACGAGCAATCCGACGAGATCGTAGCCCGGAGCATCCACGGCTGGACTCCCCAAGGTCACGGTCTCGCCGGACGACATCACAACTTCCATCTCGAGGATATGGTTGCCGGTCACACCGTATGCCAGGCAGTGCGGGCCGCCGGCGTTGTTGCCGACGTTGCCGCCGATCGTGCTGACGCCCTGACTGCCCGGATCGGGTGCATAAAACAGCCCGTGCTGCGCGGCCGCCGCGGTGAGGTCGACGTTCACGACGCCCGGCTCAACCACGGCGAAGCGGCTGCGGGGATCGATCGTGAGAACACGATTCATCCGGGTGAGCACGAGCATGAGGCCGCCGGCGACGGGAACGGAGCCACCGTTGAGTCCTGTCCCGGCGCCGCGCGCGACGATCGGCACGCCCGCCTCGCGGGCCAGGCGCACGACCTCGCTCACCTCACGCGCTGATCCGGGCAGCACGACGACGTCAGGTTGGGCGTGGGCGACGAGGAACGCGTCCTGCTCGTAGACGACGACATCTTCCGGGCGGTGGAGCACGTAGGACGCGTCCACGACCTGCTCCAGACGCGAGACGAGCGCCCCGCGATCCATTGAAGTCATCATAGGCGCGTCATTCCGTGATGAATACCGTCACCGCGACCGGGCCGTGGACGCCCCGCACCGGGGTCAGCTCAATGTCCGCGGTTCGGCTCGGGCCGGTGATGAAGGTCAGCGCAGACGGGAGGGAGCCGAAGCGCGGGAACAGGTCGAAGAGAGTTCCAACGATCCGATCTTGGGACACCACAGCAATGTGCCTCGGTGGCACCAGTGAGGCAGCGCGCGGGCGACCGCGAGAAGTGGTAAGGACCAGCGTCCCCGTCTCCGCGATCGCAAAGTCCGCGGTCGTGATGCCGGCATCGGCCTGCTCTGGCCGATCCGTCACCGAAATCGCCGCCGCCTGCAAGGCGGCGGCTACTGGCACAAGAAGCTCGTCCTCCCAAATGACGGCGCTTCGCACTCCCACCGAAGTTGCATGGTGCGCGATGAGGCCGACGAGCGCGGGGCGTTCTGCGTGGATCACCTCTACGCCGACAGCCTGGGCGCGCTCGATAAAGCGTTCGACCCTGTCACCTGCCGATCGCTTCGCTGCGCTCGCGAGGACATTGCTCGCGATAACATTAGGAAGCGGCGCCTCGTATGAGGCCGCTCGAAGCGCGCGCAGGATCTCCTCACGGGCACTCATTTAGACCACCCGTCCCGGAACGCCCGTGCGGGCGGGACCGGCAGGTCGCGGGAGACCGTCCAGCGCGAGAAGGGATAAGGCAGGGGAAGGAGGCGCCTCCTCACAAGCCGCTGGAGCATCCGCGCCGCCCTCGCCGCGAACCCTAATCTCGCGGGACGCGTCATGACCCACGTCCAGGCGCGCACGAAGATCCGCTCGCTCCAGGAGGCCCCACGCTCCCGCACCACTCGAGCGCGCAACTCCAGCAACAGCCGCGGGAGGTCGATCTTCACGGGACACACCTCCCCGCAGGCCCCGCAGAGCGACGACGCGAACGGGAGGTCGCCGGCGGCGCGCAGTCCCCGATACAGCGGCGTGATCACCGCGCCGATGGGACCGGAGTACTCCGATTCATACGCATGGCCGCCGGTCCGCTCAAAGACGGGACACACGTCCAGGCACGCACCGCAGCGGATGCAGGCCAGGGACTCGCGCATCTCCGCGTCCGCCTGAATGCGCGCGCGGCCGTTATCCATGATGACCAGATGAAACTCTTCCGGGCCGTCCGCCTCGCCAGGCCGCCGCGGACCCGTGATGAACGAGACGTAACTGCTCATGCGTTGACCCGTGGCCGCACGGGGGAGCAACGTCAGAAAAACCGCCAGGTCGGCCACCCGGGGGATGACCTTCTCGATCCCCATCAGGGCGATGTGAATTCGGGGCAGGCTCGTCGTGAGACGGATATTCCCCTCGTTCTCGACCACGACGATTGTCCCGGTCTCCGCGACGGCGAAGTTGACCCCGGTAATCCCCACGTCCGCACGCAGGAAGCGCTGGCGCAGCAGCCGGCGGGCGGCGGCCGTGAGCACTTCCGGTTCTGCCGGCAGCGGCGTTCCCGCTGCCGCAGAGAGCAGCTCGGCGATCGATTCCTTCGAGCGGTGGACCACCGGCGCGATGATGTGTGAAGGCGCCTCTCCCGCCAGCTGGATGAGGTACTCGCCCAGGTCTCCCTCGGTCACTTCGCAGCCGGCGCGCTCGAGGGCTTCGTTCAGATGGATCTCCTCCGACGTCATCGACTTGCTCTTCACGACGTAGCGGCCGCGGGCGAGGCGGGCGATGATCGTGGCCGCCTCGCCGCCGTCGCGCGCCCAATGTACTCGGCCGCCTCGGGCACTGACCTCTTGCTCGAGCTGCTGCAGGTACCGATCGAGGCGGCCGAGGGTATGTAGCTTCACCTCGTGAGCGTACGCCCGAAGCGCCTGCCATTCAGGAATTTCTGCGATGACCGGCGCCTGAAGCTCCCGGAAGCGCACCATCGCGCTGCGCAGCGCCCGCTGCAGGAATTCGTTGCCGAGCGCCTCCCGGGCATTCCGATCGAAATCGATATGCGGTGAGGGCTTCACTGGGCGGCCAGGATCTCAGCGAGGTGAATCGGGCGGATCGGGCTCGCGCGCCTGGACAGCCCGCCCCCGATGTGCATCAGACAGGACGCATCCGTCGCGGTGACGTAGTCGGCGCCGCTTCCCTCGATCGCCCGGATCTTGCTGTCGAGCATCGCCGATGACAGGGACTCGAACTTCACCGCAAACATTCCGCCGAATCCGCAGCACTCCTCGGCCCCGCCGAGCCGACGCACTTCGAGATCCCGCACCTTGCCCAGCAAGCGCAGGGGCTGCTCGCGGAGGCCGAGCGCACGCAGGCCGTGGCAGGCGGGATGGTAGGCGACGCGGTGGGGAAACCGCGCCCCGGCGTCATCCGCCCCCAGCACGTCCACGAGGAATTGACTCAGCTCGTAGGTTCGGTGCCCGACAGCCTGCGCCCGTTCCATCAGGGCCGGCTCGTCACGCAGAAGCATCGGGTAGAATTCCCGCACCATGGCGGCGCAGGAGCCGCTCGGCGCGACGACCGCGTCCGCGTGCTCGAAGATGTCCAAGTGGCGCCGGGCGAGCGGACGCGCCTCGTCCCAGAAGCCATCGTTGAACGCGACCTGACCGCAGCAAGTTTGCGCGATGGGAACGTCGACCGAGACGCCGAGCCGGCGAAGCACGGTCATCGTCGCCTCGCCGGCAGCAGGAAACAGCTGATCGACCAGACAGGTGACGAAGAGCGCCGCCCTCATGCAGCGCTGGTTCGCGATGCTCTAGTCGCCTACCTCGCCGTGCACGCGCACGCCTTCTACCCTGGGCAGGATGGTCTCGAGGTCGCTGGTGACCTCGCGCAGGTACCGCGCCGCATCCTCTGGCGGGACGGTGTTGATGTAGAAACCGGAGCCCCATTCAAAGCCGGCCACCTGCGTGAGCCGGGGGATGATCTCGATGTGCCAGTGATACGCGTGCGCGGTCCCGTTCCGGTACGGGCTGGTGTGAACGATGAAATTGTACGGCGGGTTGTTGAGACAGGTGTGTAAGCGGTAGAGGGTCTCCCGCAAGGACTGAGCCAGCGGCACCTCCAGCTCAGGCGCCAGGCTTCCAAAATCGGCCTGGTGAACCTTCGGCAGGATCCACGTCTCGAACGGGAAGCGGGATGCGTATGGCTCCAGCACGATGAAGTGCTCGTTCTGCCACACCACGCGCTCGCGGGCGTCCTCTTCCTGGGTCAACATTGCGCAATAGATGCACTGCCCTTGCCTGCCGAAGTAGCGCTCCGCCGCTTCCAGCTCTTCGCGCGCCCGCTTGGGAACAACCGGCAGCGCGATCAGCTGTGAGTGCGGATGCGACAACGATGCCCCCGCGGTGCGGCCGTGGTTGCGGAAGAGCAGCGCGTACTCGAAGCGCGGGTCGCCCTTGAGGTCCCGGTACCGGTTCAAGTAGGCTCGGATAACATCGGCCAGCTGGTCCACCGGCAGCAGGCCAAGATGGCTGTGATGCTCGGTCGTCTCCACGATCACTTCGTGCGCGCCCACGCCGTCCATGCGGGAGAAGATGCCGACGTTCGTGCGCTCGGTATCACCCTCGATGCGCAGGGCCGGGAACTTGTTGGAGACCACTCGCACCCGCCACCCCGGTGTGTTCGGGGCCGTGCCCGGGCGCCGGAAGGCAAAGATCTCGGGCGGCGTTTGGGTCTCGCGTCCCTCGCAGAAGGGGCACTTATCGATATCGTTGACCGGCACCGTCTCGAGCTTGAAGTCGGTGGGACGCGCCGCCCGCTCGGAGGAGATGATCACCCAGCGGCGGTTCAGAGGGTCTTTTCGGAGCTCAGGCACCGAGTCACCTCATCCTGTGTGAGCGCATAAAAACGGGTTCATCTACTTCGAGCCTGTCGGTGGTTCACCTACCGCGGGGCGATGCGGCGAGCCCCGCCCTGGCCGCCGCCCGGTCGTACACCTCGACATACCGATCGGCCGACCGCGCCCAGCTGAAATCGGCCCGCATCCCCGTCTGCTGCAGCGCCTGCCATGTCCGCCGGTCCTTGAACGTCCGGACCGCGCGGTGGATCGTCTGCAGCAGGGCCTGAGGTTCATATGCCTCAAACACGAAGCCGTTAGCCGTCCCGCGCGCGAGGGCGTCCTGGGTGGCGTCGACAATCGAATCCGCGAGCCCACCCGTCTTGCGCACGATGGGGATGGTGCCATAGCGCAGGCTGTAGAGCTGGTTCAACCCTGAAGGCTCATACCGCGAAGGCATCAGAAACATGTCCGCTCCGGCCTCGATCTGGTGGGCCAGCCGGTTGTCAAAACCAAGTCGCACGCCGACATGTTGACGTCGGCGCGCCTGTAACTCTTCAAACAGCCGGTGATACCGTGGATCCCCTGTTCCGAGTAGGACAAACTGCGCGCCGACGTCGAGTAGTTCATCAATAACCTGCGCCACGAGATCGAGGCCTTTCTGATCGACCAAGCGGGTCACCATGCCAATTAGGGGCACCTGGGGATCCTCCCGGATTCCGAACGCCCGCTGCAGGTCTGCCTTGCACGCGCGCTTGCCGCTGATATCATCCGCGGTATACCGGGCGGCGATGAGTGTGTCCACCGACGGATCCCATGCGCTGTAGTCCACGCCGTTGAGGATCCCGAAGAGGTCGTCGCGTCGATCGCGCAGCACGCCGTCCAGCCCCGCCCCAAACTCCTCTGTTTGGATTTCCCTCGCGTAGGTTTCGCTGACCGTGGTCAACACGTCGGCGAAATACAGCCCGCCTTTCAGCAGGTTGACCTGACCCCAAAACTCCAGACTGCGCATCGTGAACAACGACCACGGCAGCCCCGTGATCGGGAACTGCTCCCGGGGAAAGAGTCCCTGGTAGGCCAGGTTATGAATCGTGAAGACTGTGGCCGCCCGAGACGAGCCTTCGGCGCGCATCATGACCGGGACTAGGGCGGTCTGCCAGTCGTGGCAGTGGATCACGTCGGGCTGCCACCTCTGCCGGCCGAGCCATTCCAGCAACGCACGGCTGAAGAATGTGAAGCGCGAGAGGTTATCGGGATAGTCCTTGCCGCCTTCACCGTAGAGGCCTTCCCGGTCGAAGTAGCGAGGTTGGTCGATCAGCCATACCGGTACGTCGGTGCCCGGAAGGCGGGTCTCCGACAGGGTGCCTTCGACGGCGTCCGCACCGATAGCCACGGCGACGCTCCCCAGAGGATTGGCCTTCGTCAAGGACACCGTGCGGTAGCGCGGCATCGCAACCCGCACGTCCACCCCTCGCTCGGCAAGCGCCACTGGCAGCGCACCCGCCACGTCGGCGAGCCCCCCGGTCTTCGCCAGGGGCACGACTTCTGGAGCGCAGAACAGGACTCGCATCTCTAGAATGCCTTACCCCGTGGTGTTCTCTTCCTATACGTGGAATGGCGGCTTACGGCGCGCTTCGCGGGCGGGGGTGTCCCGACCAGCGCGATATAGAGGTCGTTGACGTTCGTATTCGTCGGCCCGGTAACGATGAGATCACCCAGAGCGGAAAAGAATGGATAGGCGTCGTTGGTCTCCATGGCGCGCGAAGGATTGAGCCCAGCCGCCGCGGCACGCTCGAGTGTCGTGCCGTCTGCCACCGCGCCCGCCGCATCCGTCGGACCATCGGTTCCGTCAGTGCCGAATGCTGCCACCACGGTGTGCGGTCGTCTATGGATGGCGATGGCGGCCGAAAGCGCAAACTCCTGGCACCGGCCGCCCTTGCCCTGACCGCGCATGGTGACGGTGGTCTCGCCCCCGGCGACCACGCATGCGGGCGCAGGCGCCGGCATCGCGGCTTCCTGGACGCCCCGAGCCACGGATACCAGGACGCGCGCCGCTTCGCGCGCCTCCCCTTCCAGGAACGGCGTGAGGAGGAGAGGCCGGTACCCTCTTCCGCGCGCAGCTCCAGCGGCGGCGCGAACGGCGTGCTCGTTGCTGCCGATCACGACGGTTTGCACACGGTCGAAGACGGGATCCCCGGGCTTGGGTGTTTCCGGCGCAGTGCCCGCCGCCCCCCGATGAAGGTAGTCACGAGCGGCCGCGGGGATGCGCTGCTCGAGCCCGTACCGCTCCAAGATCGCGAGCGCGTCGTCGAACGTGGTCGGATCGGGAACCGCGGGACCGGAGGCGATCGCATCGAGCGGATTTCCGATCACATCTGAGAGGATCAGCACGGCAACCTGCGCCGGCCACGCGGCCCGCGCCAGATGGCCGCCCTTGATCCGGGAGAGGTGCTTGCGCACGGTATTGATCTCACGGATCGTCGCGCCCGAGCGCAGCAAGAGATCGGTCAGCTGGACCTTGTCCTCGAGCGTGAGCCCCTCGACGGGCGCGGGCAGCAGCGCCGACCCTCCGCCCGAGATCAGGCAGATCACAAGGTCGTCTCGTTCCGCTTCCCCCGCGACCTCGAGCATGCGCTCCGCGGCGCGCTGCCCCGCCTGATCCGGCAGCGGATGGCCGGCTTCCACCAGTGGGACGCGCCGCAGGGGGACGGTGTAACCATACTTCACGCTGAGCAGACCACCGGAGATGCGGTCCTCGAGAATCTCCTCCAGTGCGGCGGCCATTGGAGCGTCCGCCTTGCCGCCCCCGATGACGAAGATCCGTCGCAGCCGGTTGAGCCGGTACTCCTGCTCACCGATCTGCAGCGCCGCCCCGCGGCGGCGGACCACCCGGCGCACCGCGGCGTGCGGGTCGACCGCGGCCACGGCGGCGGCAAGGACATGAGCGGCATCGCGTCGCAGCGCGGCTTCGGGTTTGTTTTCGAAGAGCTCGCGGTTGAAGGTCAGAGAGACCACAGAGGGCTACTGCCGTTGGCGCGCACGGCCTCGATGCGGACCTCAGTGAGACCTTCGCGCGCCAGCGCCCACTGCACGGTGTCACGGGCCAGCGGCGTGAGGTTGTTGATGTCGCTGAGGTGCACAAGGATCACCGTGCCCGTGCGCGCGGATGCGGCATGCACCGCGACCCGGGCGGCCGCGTCGTTGCTGAGATGCCCGACGGAGCTGAGGATACGGTTCTTCAGAAACCACGGGTAGGGACTGACGCCGAGCAGGGCCAGATCGTAGTTGGCCTCAATCAAGACGGTTTCCGCATCCTGCGCGCGCGCCAGGATCTCGCCGGTCGCTTCACCAAAGTCGGTCGCCACGAACGCCCGGGTCCCGTTGCCCGCGATGAGGAACCCCACGGGTTCCACCGCATCGTGCGGTACGGGAAATGCTTCGACCGTCAGCGCCCCGACGCGGAAAGGCCGGCCGCTCGTAAACCGCTCCACACTCGCGCCATTGAGCAGCGCCGCCCCGGCGCCGATGGTGCCTTCGTTGGCGAAGACAGGAATACCAAACACTTTACCCAGCGCCCCCGCGCCGCGCGTGTGGTCGTCGTGCTCATGGGTGAGCAGAATTGCCTGGAGCGGGGCGGCCTGCGGCATCAAGGAGAGATCGCGAAGGATGGTTTCCGCGGCAAGCCCCGCGTCGATGAGGACAGCAGTGCCTGCGGCCTCGAGGTAGATGGCGTTGCCGCTGCTCCCGCTGCGGAGGATGCGAAGGTTCATCGTGGGGTAAGCCGCCGCCGTGTAACCCCTACCACGATGAGGAGCAGAATCCCTGCGGCCCGAAAATAATGCACGGCGCGCGTGCGCAGGATGAGCGGCTCGGTTCTGAGCGCGTCCCACGTCGCGGTCCCCGAGTTTACGCGCGACGCGTTAGTCTCCACGACGCGACCGGGAAGCCGAGCCGACACCTGGAAGTCCCGCAGCGCTCGGGCCGCGCCCGGGGTGACCTCCGCGCGCAACCGCAGCGTAAAGGCGTAAGACGTCAGCACCAGCCACGAGCGACGGCGGAATGAGGCTTCGCCCCACGCGGCTGCCGGGATGTTGACCGCCCGGCCGAGTGCGGATTCATCGAACCGCGTATCCAGCAGGTAGCCGCCCCCCGACGTGACCCTCGCGTAGATGTCTGTTGAGGCGCCCCCTCCCAAAAACTCCGCCGCGGCGAGCGCAACAAGCGCGCCCACGGCGAAGCCCCGCCACCACACCATCACGAAGCGAAGCCTGTTTCCACCGGGGCGATGAGCAGAGCCGGTTCCTGGAAGAGCCGGACCGCCTGCCGGAGTCCCTCCGTCCAGACGGCCGCCGGCAACTCCGGCATCGCCGCCGCCTTCGGAGCCCGCACGGTCACCACAGGGACGTTCGCCCCATCGGGAATCCCCGCGAGCGCTTTCGCCTTGCGCACCGCGGTCTCCAGATCGCCGAGCTCGTCGATGAGGCCGGCTTCAAGGGCCTGCCGTCCGGTGTAGACTCGTCCGCGCGCGACGGACTCAACCCGCTCGACATCCTGTCCCCGCCCCGCGGCCACGCGCGACTTGAACCTGGTGTAGACATCCTGCATCCAGCCGCGCAGCACGCCCCACTCTTGCTCCGTGAAATCGGTGAAGGCTGAGAACATCGCCGCCGTCGCTCCCCGGCCGATGATCTCGCGGTTCAGTCCGAGGCGTTCAAACAGCGGGCGCGCGTTGAACTTGCCGGCGACGACGCCAATCGACCCTGTCACCGACATAGCCGCGGCCACGATGTGTTTCGCGCCGCAGACGACATAGTACCCGCCGGAGGCGGCCACGTTCCCGATGTACACGACGACCGGCTTGCGCTCCTGGACACGAACGACCTCGCGCCAGATCACGTCGGAGGCCACGGGCGAGCCTCCGCCGGAGTCAACATGGAACACGACGGCCTTCACCGCCGGATTGCTCTCGGCCGTGCGCAGAGCGCGGATGACCGTCTCGTGCCCCGCCAGGTGCGGGCCGAGTAACGGAATTGGCACCGGGAGGTCTCGGCTCTCTCCCGGCGTGATCGCGCCGATCAATTGGACCACCGCCACTTCGTCACGCTCCGCGACGCGCCACCGTAAGGGCAGCCGCACGCGCTTGCGGGCCTGCGTCCACGGCAGGATGCGGGCGGGGCCTCCTGCGCCCCCGAGCAGGCGCGGAAGATCGTCTTCATACGCCACGGTGGTGACGAGTCCGTTCGCCTTCGCCGCCTCTCCCGCCAGAATGCCCTGATCGATGGCCTCCTTCACCTGCGCCTCAGAGAGCCCGCGCGACCGCGCAATCGCTGCAACGATCTCCCGATAGTAGCTGTCCACGAGTGCATCCTGCATCTCGCGCTGGGGCGCAGTCATTTCGGGGTAGAGCACGCGATGCGAGGCGCTCTTGTACTCCCCGACGTGGTGGAATTCGGGCAGCACGCCGAGACGGTCGAGCGCGATGCGGAAGAAGGTCATCTCCACGCGCGGGCCATTGAGGATGAGCTCGGCGCTGGCCGGGACGATCACTTCATCGGCCACGCTGGCGAGGTAGTAGCCGTGCAGCGCGCTCGAGACCAGGTAGGCCGCGATCCGCTTCCCCGCCGCGCGGAAGCGTTCGAGTGCCGTGCGGAGGCCCTCGATGGAGGCGAGTCCGGCCCGGAGGTCGTCCACCTTGAGCACGATGCCCCGGACGCGAGGATCTTGCGCCAGGATGCGCAGGCGCTCCCGCCACTCTTCCAGACTCTCCTCGGCGATGGGCCCCAGGGGCTGGGGGATGAGCCGTTGGAGGAGTCCGCGCCGCGCCAGGCGCCGCTCGGGCAGCGTACCCCGGGCGGTGAGGACCACGAACTCCGGTCCGGGCAGTACCGTCGCCACCAGATTCCGCAGCACGCGGAAGGTGTTGGTCAACACGTCGACCACAAGCGCCAGCGGATTCATGGTTCCTCCCCGTTCATGTCCCACTCAATCATAGCCCAGGTCGCGCAGCCGGTCTTCGTCAATTCCAAAATGGTGGGCCACTTCGTGCACCACCGTGCGGCGGATCTCCTCCGCCACCTGGTCTTCATTCTCGCACGCTTCTTCCAGCGGCCCCTTGAAGATGGTGATCTTGTCCGGCAGCAAGGGATCGCTGGTGATCCCACGCTCGAGGAGCGGCGTGCCCTCGTACAATCCAAACAGCCATTCGTCAGGATTAAGGCCCAGGCGCCGGTACTGCTCTCTGGCGGGCCACTCCTCGATCACCACGTCGATGTTGTCCATCCGCTCCCCGATCAGCTCAGGGAGCCCGTCCAGCGCGCGGGCCACCAGCACTTCGAACTTCCGGCGTGCAAGCTTCATCCGCCGTCCAGTACCCGCGGTACTGCCGAAATGACGGCGTCCACGTCGCTGCGCGTGTTGTAGCCCTGGATGCTGATACGCAGCAGGGCCCGGCCGTTCCACGACATCACCGGCGCCTCAATCGCCCATTCTTCGAGCAACCGTCGCTGCACCCTCCGCGGGTCGGTGGCCGGCAGCGGGAGGCTGACCATCTGCGCATACCATTCGGGGCTATCCGGCGACAGGGGATCGAGCCCGGTCAGGCCTGTGAGGCGCTTCCTGACCTCGCGGGCGAGGGCATGGCACTCCTCACGCACGGCTTCCCAATGGTGTTCACGCTGGAAGCCTATAGCCGCCGGCACCGCAAGATACGCGGCGATATCCTGTGTGCCCTGCCACTCGAGCTCGTCCAGGAAGCGCGAGACGCCGCGGATCTCAGCCTCGTCTCCCCAGCTGATCACGAGCGGTCTGATGCGTTGCTGCAGTTCACGACGCACGTAGAGGAAGCCGGAGCCCTTCGGCGCGCACACCCACTTGTGGCAGTTCGCCGCGTAGATGTCCGCGCCCAGGTCCCCAAGATGGACCGGAATCTGTCCCGGCCCATGGGCTCCGTCCACGACCGTTGTGATGCCCGCTTCCCGCGCGCGCCGGATCAGGCCCGCCACCGGCAGGATCAGCGCCGTCGGCGACGTGATGTGGCTGCAGAAGAACACTCGTGTCCGGGAATTGACGCGCGCCCAGATCCGCTCGACAATCTCGTCCTCGGATTCGACAGGAACCGGCACCGGCGCCTCGACGTATCGCGCGCCCCGCTCTTCGCAGACCGTCCGCCACATCCGGCGCATCGCGCCGTACTCATGGTCTGTGGAGAGGACCTCGTCCCCGACACCGAGCGGCAAGGACCGCGCGGCAATGTTGACGCCCACCGTGGCGTTGGGGACGTAGACCAGGTCCTGTGGGTCCGCACCGACGTAGGCAGCGAGGGCTTCGCGCGCCTGCTGCATGAGGTCGCGAAAGCGCCGGCCCAGAAACTCCACGGGCTGCCGCTCCAGCTCCTCCTGCCACCGTTGGTACGCATCAAACACGGGCCGCGGGCACGCGCCGAACGAGCCGTGGTTGAGGAACACGACGTCCGGGCGGAGCAGGAAGAGATCGCGCAGCGCAGGGGCCACAGCCAGGTATTCAGACCGGCATGAAACATCCCCTTCCCGCCTGGGGAAATACGCTCAACGGGAAAGACGTTGGAGGCTGGTGAGAGATGCGCGTCGAGTTTCTCTACTGGGAAGATTGTCCTTCGTACGCGCAGGCGCTGTTGCGCCTGCGCGAGGTCGTAGCTGAAGAAGGTATCAATTCCGAGGTCGAAGTGATACGCGTGGATACGGAAGACCAGGCCCAGCAGCTGCGCTTTCTCGGCTCTCCAACCATCCGATTCGACGATGTTGACATGGCGCCGCCGGTCGACCAATCATACGGCCTGAGCTGCCGCGTCTATCTCACCGACGATGGACGGGTCACGCCTTTGCCCAGCAAAGAGATGATCCGACGCGCGTTACGGAGCGCGGTCCGCACCCGGGAGGTGTAGCACTATGCCGTTGGCACTGCAGTCGCGACTCATCCCGTTTTCGCTGAAGGGCACGGACGGCAGGACATTACGGCCGGAGGATTTTGCGGAGGCGAAGGTCTTCGGCGTGATCTTCACGTGCAACCACTGTCCCTACGCCAGGGCGTGGGAGGATCGGTTGATCCGCGTTCAGCGTGACTATGCCAACCGCGGTGTGCGCTTCATCCTGATCAACTCGAATGATCCCGTCAAGGTCCCCGACGACAGCTTTGATCAGATGAAAGTCCGAGCACAGGCCAAAGCGTACCCCTTCCCGTACGTGTTCGATGACACGCAAGAGGTCGCAAAGGCTTACGGCGCTACGCGTACACCGGAGATCTTCCTCTTCGACGAGAGCCGGACGCTGCGCTATCATGGCGCCCCCGACGACAACTACGAAGATCCCGCCGCGGTACGCCATCAGTACCTGCGCGACGCGCTGGACGCCCTTCTGGCTGGATCGACGCCCCCTACCCCCGAAACCAAGGCCGTCGGCTGCACCATTAAGTGGAAATAACGCGCCGCTAACCCCCAGGCTGTAATCCCTTTCGCAGACGGGTTGTATCCTCATTCACAGCCCGTTTTCGGGCCGCAGTGTATCCTGAGGCCACTTCGGGATCTGCTGCAGATCCCGCCCGGAAAGGAGGTGAACACAATGAAGATCAAACTCGCCGCAATGTTGGCCCTGGTTCTGTTGCTCGCCCCGGCCGCGTTTGCCGCAGAGGTCGAGCTTTCCGAAATCCAGCGGCCTGTAGACATGACCGAGTCGGTTCTCTTCTATCAGGATCAGACCAAGGCGGAGGCTCCGAGCGAGGAGGAGGCAGCGGAGGTCATTCGGCACGAGGGTTAAGTTGATCGGATCAGCGTCACGGTGGAGGTGGACCGAGCGCAGCCCGGTCCCCTCCGCCCGCAGGATTATCTAGCCGGTGTTTGGGGCACAGCAGAAAACTCTTGGGCAGGATTACAGAGCGCGAGTTTAGGGTAGGCAGAAAACAGAAGAGAGGTGAACGGCCATGAGGAGCCTGTTTGAAGTGTGGCAGTCGCCGGGCGGGAAGCGATGGGAGGGGGGGGATCAGGAGGAGGGGATCCTGGCCGCGTTGACGTCGCGCCGTCCGGGCACCATCACCGAACTCGCCGAGGTCTTCGATCCCACCGGGAAGCTGCACCTGCGCCGCATCGCCCGCTACGACGATCGCGTGCGCGCGGATCACACAGCTTAATACTCTCGAGAGGCGCGCAGGTGACAGGAGTTCGCTCCCGCCATCCGCCCGCCTCTCGATGTCGGCGCGCCGGGAAACCGGCGCGCCATTTTGTTTGATTTTGTTCTTTTATGTATCGAAATACAGGAAGAACTCCGCCGGGTGCGGACGCATCCGGACGAAGTCCACTTCCTTGCGCCGCTTGTACTCGATCCAGGTCTCGATCAAATCCTTCGTGAACACGTCCCCTTCGAGCAGGAACGCATGGTCGCCTTCCAGCGCAGCCAGGGCCGCATCGAGCGAGCCCGGGACCTGGCGGATCTTCGCCGCCTCGGCCTCCGGCAGCTCGTAGAGATCCACGTCCATCGGCTCGCCCGGCTCGATCTGCTTGCGAATGCCGTCGAGCCCCGCCAGCAGCATCGCCGCGAACGCCAGGTACGGGTTAGCCGTTCCATCGGGAGGGCGGTACTCGATCCGCTTGCTGCGCGGACTCGTGGAGTAGACCGGGATGCGCACCGCCGCGCTGCGGTTCCGCTGCGAGTACACGAGGTTGACCGGGGCCTCGTAGCCCGGCACCAGCCGGCGGTACGAGTTCGTGGTCGGCGCGCAGAGCGCCATGAGCGCGTCCGAGTGCGCCAGCAGGCCGCCGATGTACCACCGCGCCAGCTCGCTGGTCTGCGCGTAGCCGCTTGCGTCGAAGAACAGGTTTGTCCCGTCCTTCCACAGGCTCTGGTGGCAGTGCATGCCCGAGCCGTTGTCGCCGAAGATCGGTTTGGGCATGAATGTGGCGGCCTTGAAGTGCTCCTTGGCGTACATCTTCACGAGGTACTTGTAGAGCATCATACGGTCGCCCATTTCGGTGAGCGTGTCGAAGCGCATGTCGATCTCGCACTGCCCCGCCGACGCGACCTCGTGGTGGTGCACCTCGACCTCGATTCCGGCCTCCTGCATCTTCAGGACCAGCCCCGAGCGAAAGTCCTGCAGGCTGTCCGCCGGCGGGGCCGGGAAGTAGCCCTCCTTGTGCCGGGGCTTGTGGCCGAGGTTGGGCTTTTCGTCGCGCCCCGAGTTCCAGATGCCTTCGGCCGAGTCCACAGAGTAGGACGAGGTGTGCTGGCGCAGGTCATAGCGTACATCATCGAAGACGAAAAACTCCGCCTCGGGACCCCAGTAGCTCGTCGTGGCGATGCCGGATGTCGTGAGGTAGCGTTCTGCCTTCTGCGCGATGAAG
>JAIBHM010000115.1 GCA_020028535.1 Armatimonadota bacterium
AGCCTCGCGGCGAAGTAGCCGATTCAAACGCCGTCGCACGTGGATTCCGAAAGCTAGCGGTATACTTCGGGAGTAATCCCGGAGGATATCCAGCAGGCAGTAGGAACCGGCGACGCGGCAGAAGACGGTGAAAAGTCGAGAGACGAGCGCCTCTCTTCTATTCACCGGCAACGTACACCATCAGCGGATCCTTGCCGCTGGACGCTTGGTCAGCATCGAGAAGATCATGATGTGCGTCACCAGCAGCGCGGGTACGACGAACGTCGGAATGTACCAGGCCGCGCCGAGCTGATAGCGGGTGACGTCCAACCGCACGCCGTTGTAGAACGCCAGCAGCAAATCTGCGAACCCCTCAAGATTGAACACCCAGACGATCGCCGGGGCAAACGCCCACCGGGCCCGCAGGCCTGCCAGCGCCAGCAGAGCCAATCCGGTGGCAAGCAGATCTCCGTATGCCACCTGAGTGGCAAAGGCTCGAGGCACTTCAGGTGAGACCACCGCGGTGACCAGCAACGTCATCCCCAGCCCGCGCAGCCCGTGCATCAGTAGGAGGGGTTGCAGCGCCGTGCGCAACGGCAGTTTGCTCAGGATCGGCGCGATGTACCACCGGGCGATGAGGGCATAGACAAGCGTACTGAGCGCGAACTGCAGTCCAAAAATCTGAAAGTTGTTCATCTGACTTCCACCTTCGCCAGGTCTTCAATCAGCGTGACCAGGGCCGAGTGATCGAGGTCTCCTCGGCCAAGACCTCGCAGCGCGGTGAACGCTTCCTGCACCACGGCGGTGGCCGGCAGCGGCACCGCGAGCGTCTTTGCCGTTGACAGAGCAATGTTGAGATCTTTCTGGTGCAGCCGCACTTTGAATCCGGGCTTGAAGTTGCGATCGAGCATGCGCTGGCCGTGGGCGTCGAGGATGCGGCTCTGCGCGAATCCGCCGAGCAGGGCCTGCCGGACCTTTGCCGCATCCACCCCCGCCTTCGCCGCCAGGGCCAGCGCTTCACTCACGGCCTGGATCGTCAGCGCCACCACAATCTGATTGCAGGCCTTCGTCACCTGTCCCGCGCCGTGCCCACCGATGTGCACGATGTTCTTGCCCAGGGCCTCGAAGATTGGGCGCACGCGATCGACGACGTCGTCACGCCCGCCGATCATGATGGACAGTGTCGCCTCGACCGCCCCCTTCTCCCCGCCGCTGACCGGCGCGTCCAGCATCTCCGCGTCCTTCGCCTCGACGGCACGGGCGATGTCCTGCGTCACGATCGGGGAGATCGTGCTCATGTCGACCAACACAGACTTCGGCTTGATCCCCTCCAGGACACCCCCGGGCGCCATCACCACCTGCTGGACGTCGGGAGAGTCCGGCAGCATCGTGATGATGATCTCGCTGCGTTCCGCCACCCCGCGTGGGGACCGGCCGTCCTGGGCGCCGTCGCGCACGAGCTCCTCGACGGCGCCGCGGCTGCGGTTGTGCACGGTCAACGCATATCCGGCCTTCATCAAATTCCGGGCCATGGGCTTCCCCATGATCCCGAGGCCGATGAATCCAATCGCGGGCTTGCTCACAGGCTCCCCCCTTTAACGTGTCACTTGCAAG
Source organism: Armatimonadota bacterium (assembly GCA_020028535.1). Lineage (GTDB taxonomy): Bacteria > Sysuimicrobiota > Sysuimicrobiia > Sysuimicrobiales > Kaftiobacteriaceae > Kaftiobacterium. Next base: position 1,594 of record JAIBHM010000115.1, read on the forward strand.
GTCAGCTACGCCCCAATGCGGATCGTATCAGCGTAGGATCGTCGGCGATGATCCCGTGGACGCCGAACTCGACGGCGCGGCGCGCTTCCTCTTCCGAGCGCACCGTCCAGGGGATCACACGCACGCCCCGCACGCTGCACTCGTGCATGATCTGACCCGAGAGGACCCGGATGCTGGGGAGGTACACGGGCACGCCCAGCTCGGAGGCACGATCCACATCGGATGTTTCCTTAAGCAGGCCGACCGGGATGCCCCGGCCCTGCGCAATGGAAGCTGCCACCGCGTCCTCGAGAAACGACGTGATGAGGACGTTCTCATGCATCCCCGCCCCGCGCACAGCCTCGAGGACCTGGGATTCGATTCCGGCGACTTTCAGCTCAATGTCTACCAGCAGCCGCCCGCGCGCCAGGCTCAGCACTTCACGCAGTGTCGGAATGCGCTCGCCCGCAAACCGCTGGTTGAATCGCGAGCCGGCATCGAGACCACGGATCTCCTCGAGGGACATCGAGGCGACCTCGCCCGCGGTCCCGGTCACGCGATCCACCGACGCGTCGTGGATCACGACCAGCTGACCCTCGCGGCTCCGCCGCACGTCGAGCTCGATGCCGTCTGCGCCCAGGTCGATCGCGATGGCAAACGCCGCCATCGTGTTCTCGGGCGCCGCAGACGACGCCCCGCGGTGGGCGATCACCAGGCAGCGGTCTGCGTCAAGCCATGCCATGCGGCCGCGTCCCACGGGCGGGCGCGGGCTTTCCCGCCTTTCTATCCTCGTATGTCGCCAGCTGCACCGCCGTATCTGTCGTGATCTGGTCCACGCCGGTGACGCTGAGCGCGCGCAACATCTCCGGCGTTTGCGGATGATCGGCGTTCAGCGTCCACCCATCGATGAGGACGCTCCCCAGGGCACGGCGCACCACGTCCACAGGGTTGATGCCGTCACTATGGGCCTGAATGATGAAATCCAGCCGCAGGTAGACCTCAACCGCACCGGGCACGAGGTGGCACAGGCTTTCGATCCGATCTTCGAGATAGTCGCGCGTGGGGACCAGCCGCATGTACCCCAGCGGGTGATCATCCAGATACCCGTAGACGTTCACCCGCAGCGGCAGGCGCGGGAACTCGCCGGGCATAGGGGCGTCCAGGTAGAGCAGGAAGTCGAGTCCCAGGGCGAGGTGGGAATCGAGCCGCCGCAGTGTGCGGAGGTTCCAATCGCCAAGACACCCCACCACCACCGAGAGGTTGGAGTTTGATCGCAGAGGCTCGATTGCCCGGAGAAATGACTGCACCTCTTTGGCGGGCAGCGGCCTCTGATCTTTGAAGTCGACCTGCACTTTCACCGGTCGCCGGTGCTCTGCGAGGATCCGCGCGACTTCGGAGAGCAGCGCCGGCGCCTCATCCCATCCACGGAGACGCAGGTTCTTCACCGATGCGGGCGTGCTCGCGGCGACCGGACCAGTGCCGGTGGTCTCGCGGTCGAGAGTTTCGTCGTGAACCAGCAGGTAATCGCCGCCGGCGATAGCGTGGACGTCGAACTCGATCGCTTCCGCCCCGCCATCGAGCAATTCGCGCAGAGCGGAGAGGCTATTGGGAGGATGCGCCCCGGTCCCGGACAGTAGCCGGTGGTATTTCAGCAGCATCCGGCGGCCGCCGAAGGTCAGATGTCCCGGCAGCGTCATGCGGCCTGCGCCACGATGCGCCGGCCTTCTCGGTCGAAGAGGTGGAGACGAGCCGGATCGACCGCGATTCCGATAGGAGCGCCTCCCACCGGACGGGAATCGGCCAGCATCTTGATCGTCGCCCCGCCCGTCTCAACCGTGACGAGGACCTCACGTCCCAGTGTCTCCGCAAGCACCACGCGACCGGCGATCGGACCGCCCAACGCGATATCCTCGGGCCGCATCCCGAGGGTGCCGGATCCGGGGGGGACGCGATACGGGAGCGTCAACCGAAGGGGCCCGGCGGTGAACGCGCCGTCGGCAAATGTTCCCGCGATCAGGTTCATCGGCGGGTGGCCGACGAATCCCGCGACAAACGTGTTGGCCGGCCGGGCATAGAGCTCGTCCGGGGAAGCGAACTGCTGGAGTTCGCCCACCGAGAACACGGCCACACGGTCGGCCATCGCAAGCGCCTCTGCCTGGTCGTGGGTCACCAGCACGCTGGTCACGCCGATATCCTGTTGCAGCCGGCGGATCTCCCCGCGGGCATGCAGCCGGATCTGCGCGTCGAGGTTGCTGAGCGGCTCGTCGAGCAGGAGCACCTGGGGCTCTTTCACGAGCGCCCGCGCGAGCGCGGCCCGTTGCTGCTGCCCGCCGCTGACGTGGGCCGGACGTCGCTCGAGCACGTGCCCGATGCCGAGGAGCTCCGCGGTCTGGCGTACTTTGGCGGCCACCTCATCAGCGGGCACCCGCTTGAGGCGCAATGGGAAGGCGATGTTCTCGAGCAGCGTGAGATGCGGGTACAGCGCGTACGACTGAAAGACCATTCCCACGTCGCGGTCGCGCGGATGCAGATGCTCCACGCGCCGCTCGCCGAAGTAGATCGCGCCCGAGGACGGCTGGTAGATGCCCGCGACCATGAGCAGCGTCGTCGTCTTCCCACATCCCGACGGTCCGAGGAAGGCCACCATCTCGCCGGCATGGATGTCCAGGTCGAGCGTCCGCAGGGCCGCCACTCGCCCGAAATACTTGCTCAGACCCTCGAGCCGGACCGCAATCCCTTTCATCCCTTGACCCCGCCGCCATAGATGTTCAGCAGGTACCGCTGGCCCAGCAGGTAAAGCGCGACAACAGGCAGTGTGTAGAACAACCCCACGGCGGCGACGATCCCGAAGTCTGTAAACGCCTCCGTGAGGAAGCTCTGCAGGTAGCTCGACATCAGTGCCTTGTTGCTGCTGACGATGAGGGTGAACGGAAGGATGAACTCGCCCCAGGCGGACAGCAGCGAGAACGTACCCAGCGCCAGCAGACCGGGCCGCACCAACGGCATCGCGATCTTCCAGAACAAGGTCCACCGCGACATGCCGTCCACCAGGGCCGCCATCTCCATCTCCCAGGACAGGTTGTCGAAGAAGCCTTTCATCAGCCAGATCCCGAGCGGCAACCCGAGCGATGCCTTGACCAAAATGACCCCGGTCAGGGTGTCGAATAGCCCCATCACGCGCAGGATGTAGAAGATGGCGATGATCAGACTGACCGCGGGGAACGCGTGCAGCACGAGCACGAGCCCCAGGTAAAACCGCCGGCCGGGGAAGGACATGCGGGAAATGGCGTACGCCGCCATCGAGGCGACAAAGACCTCGATCACGGCCACGACCACGGCGAAAACGAACGAATTCAGCAGGGGCACATGGACCGGCGGCCGGCCACCCACGCCTTCCCAGATAAATCGCCAATTGTCCAGCGACGGAGGCCTGACAGGGACCAGCCCGTGGACGCGGTCGAAGATCCCGGTCAGCCCCATCCACACCACGCCCGCGGCGATTGGAATGCTCACCAGAAGCAGCACCGCCAGCACGAGCCTCCACCGCGGAGGAAGTAGCGGCATCAGTTGACCTCGACCTTCGGCTCCGCCACCAGCGCCTTGAAGTTGAATACGCGCAGATACAGCACCGAGACGGCGATCCCGATCACCACGAGCACCGCAGCCATCGCGGCGCCCAACGCGAACTGCACATTCCCAAAATAGTTGGAGAGGGCCAGCTGGTACGCGTGCAGCGCCCACACCGTCGTGGTATAGAAGCCCGGTCCCCCCTGTGTGAGCAGCAGGATGTACTCGAATGACGTCAACAGTGACAGGGTCTGATACGCCGTGACGAAGAGGATCGGCCACCGCAGCATCGGCAGCACCACCCGGCGCACGGTCTGCGTGGTCGTGGCCCCGTCCACCGCGGCTGCATAAAACAGGTCCTGCGGGATTGAGCGGATCGCGGAGGTGAAGATGAGCATGCCGAACGACGCGCCGACCAGACCGTTCGCCAGGATGATCACCGACCAGGGTTCCGCGGTGATCCAGTTGCGCGAGACGCCGAGGACGTTGCTCACGAGGCCAAAGGGCGCCTCGCGGGTGAGGCCGTGCCAGATCAGGACGTAGGCGACTGGAGGAAGGATCCGCGGTAACAGCCAGAGGGCGCGGATTTGATTGCCGAAGCGCGCCGGAATCGACGTACTCAGGAGGGCCAGCGCGAGGCCTATCCCGACGTTGAACAGCAGGGTGAGCACGACATACCGCCCTGTATTCAGGAAGATCTTGCCGATGAAAGGATCGCCAAGCAGCTCGCGATAATTCTGCACCCCCACCCACTTCGGCTGCCGGAACGTCACCGTGGAAA
>JAIBHM010000116.1 GCA_020028535.1 Armatimonadota bacterium
GCCGGCCGTAACCGGCTGCATTCCATCACATCGATGTTTTTGGGGGTGAGCGAGCCGCCGTTGAACTCATTAATGCAGTCGCACGGCCGCCCCGTCATCCGCACCGGAGCCTGCAGGTATGGAGGCAGATCGCGTACGGCGGCGTTATAAAATTGCCCGGTCTCATTATCCACCAACCAGATCCATCCGGTTTGCAGACCGAGCAAATCCGCGACTAGACCGAGCGTGCGTTCCAGCGCCTGCTGCACATCGGGCGAACTGTTCAGCGCCTCGGCGATGGCGTTGAGGATGCGGAGTTCTCGGATGTGTGGATCCATCGTGCTTGATTGCTTCGTCGCCGACACCCCCCGCCCGTGATCCGCAATGGTCATCCGGGCCGTCCCTTTACCATTTCTTTGCCGGCCCTTTGCCTCATCTTTGCGACGCCTTAATGTCTTTGGCTTACTGTTGACGCAAGAATATCGGAGGAGGTGGAGAGCGATGATTCGCAAACTCGTCTTCGTGCCGGCATTACTTGGGATCCTGGTCGCCGTCGCAGTCCCAGCGTTCGCATCCAACGTGTGTCCGGTCATCGGCGGCCCCAACAATCCCCAGATCAAGGCCACGCCGGCGGAGGTGCCGGACAAGCGTGACAACCCCGCGCACGGGACTCAGGATGAGAATGGGACCCCCGTGAACCCGCAGCCGGGTGATGTCTTCTGGAACTAACAGCGTAGACGACGTAACCACGGGAATAGCAGGGTTCCCGGCATTGCGCTGGGGCCCTGCTCATTTTGGGCGCCCCTACACCGGAACTTTTGCCTATCCTCGCCCGTCTGATTTTTCGAAGAACCTCACAAGGGGGGGACTTACTGTGCGTCCGGTGCTTCGTCCGATCGGTCTCGCGCTCGTCCTGCTTGCCGCGGGTGCGTCTCCGGCGCTGGCCTGTGCCGGTCTCATCGGCCCAAACGGCGCCGTCAATCTCGTCAGAACGACCACGCTTGCTGCGCACCACAACGGTGTCGAGCACTACCTCACCGCCTTCTCCTTCCAGGGAGGCGGAGGGAAGTTCGGGTCGATCGTGCCTCTCCCAGGCATCCCGACAAAGGTAGAACGGGGCGGCGACTGGACGCTGCAGCGTCTGATCCGCGAGACTCAGCGGTTTGAGCAATCCGCCCGCGTGCTGGCGCCCACGGCGGTAGGCCAGGACGGCGTCCGAATCATTCTCGAGACGAAGATCGACGCGCTGGACATCACGATCCTCGAGGGCGGCGGGAACGCCGTGGGCCGGTGGGCGCGCGAGCACGGCTTCATCCTCCCCCCGGATGCGCCTGAGATTCTCGACTTCTACGCCAGCCGCAGCCCGATCTTTATGGCCGCCCGTTTCGACGCGGATGCAGCCAGGCAGCGCGGACAGCAGATTGGAGACGGCACCCCTATCCATCTGACGATCCCCCTGAAGAATCCCTGGGTACCCCTTCGGGTCCTGGCGCTGGGGAAGAAGGCCGGCGACGTGATCCGGGCGGATGTCTACCTCCTCACCGACATCAGGCCGGCCTACCTGCCGCGTGCTCCTCGCGGCGTGGCAGTCCAGTACAGCGCGCCTGCGTCCGCGGGCTTGCTGGCAGACCTCCGGTCGGATAAAGGGATGGGATGGATTCCCGTTGACGGGATGTGGCTCACCCACCTGGCGATCAACAGCGCAGCCCAGGATCTCACCTACGACCTCGCGGTTGATGTGAGCGGTCGCGGCCGGCCGTCCCGAGTAGCCGCCGGCCTTGATCCTGTCCGCAGGCCTTTCCGGCTCCTGCCCCGCGGGGAGGCACCCGGCGCTCTGCCCCTGCTTGCCCTGCTCGTGGTGGCAGGGGCGGGGGCTGGCCGGCGGACGCGACGCAGGCCGGCGTGACGTCGAGCGTGCTTCCTGCGGCGATCGCAAAGGGTATGGCGGCATTGGCCGCGACGCTGATCCTGGTCGCAGTGTTGGTGGTGGCGTCCGGGAACGCGAGGGACACTCAGACAGTCGCGATTACCATCCGTCACTCGCGTTTCATCCCCGCACAGTTCGCGGTGCGGCGGGGCGCGACGTTCCGCTTCGTCATCACCAATAACGACCCGATCGATCATGAGTTCATCCTGGGCGATGAGGCGGTCCAGCGCCGTCACGAGGATGGCACGGAGCCGGAGCATGGTCACGTGCCTGGGGAAGTCACGGTACATGCCGGGATGGTGGCTGAGACGACCTACACGTTCTCGCAATCCGGGGTCTTACTGATCGGCTGCCATGCCCCTGGCCATTACGCGTACGGCATGCGAGGATGGGTCACCGTTACCCCTCCGTGATGCCCGTGTGCTACCCTCCTGACACTCAGGAGGTGAGTCGTGGTGAAGACCAGACGTCAGCGGCAGTGGGTCGTGGTCCTACTTGCGGTCACGGTCGGCAGTCTTCTGGCATCGTCTGTGGCCCCCGCGGCCCCTCCCTCGGGGGCCGTTGCCGAGGGGACGATCACGGCGCTGGGTGCAGGAACCCTCACACTCACCACCCGAGACGGCACGCAGGTCCGGGTTGCGGTCACCGCTGACACCCGGATCATTCAACGGAAAGCCGTCAAGCTCGAGGACATCAAGCCCAACGAATTTGTCGGCGTCACCGCTCGGCGCGAGGCCGACGGCTCGCTGACCGCGATCTCCATCAACATCTTCCCACCGGAATTCAGAGACCGGATCCGCGAAGCCCAGTTCGTGATGGACACCGGGAACGTCATGACCAATGCCACCGTGTTCCAGAACGTGCGGCGGATCGAGGGGCGCACGCTCTATCTGAGACTGGCCAGCGGGACCGCGGTCATCACGGTCCCCCGCGACGCCGAGGTGTTTCGACTCACCGTGATTCAATTCGGCGTTCTCAGAATGGGAATGCGAGTGCAGGCGCGGGGTGCGAATTCGCCGGAGGGCGGGATGACCGCGACAACGATTACGGTTGATGCGCCGTAGAATGAACGGAGGGGCTCCGAGGCGAAGCCTAGGGTACGCCGTAACCCTGCAAAGAGGGACCAGTCATGAAGCGGCAGGCGGCAGGCTGCATTATCGCGCTGCTCACTCTGGTCATCCCGGCAGATACGTTCGCACAGACTTCTCCGCAACCACGATCGGCCTACGAAAGTATTCCTGGGTTTAGTCTCGCCGAGACCCCAGACGAGCTCGACCGGGTCGCATTCGTCCGGCACTGGTTCGGCCCCCCGAAGCCTGCTTCGTCTCCGCGGGCTGTACTGATTCTCGTTCCGGGATTCTTCGGCGGCGCTGAGGACTTTCGGTACGCGGGCGAGCGCCTGGTGAGGCGCCTGCCCTGGCTCCAGGTCTGGGCGGTCGATCGCCGGAACAACCTTCTGGAAAACCGCTGCGGAATGGAGACCGCTCAGATCCTCCGAAACCCGCTCGCGGCGCTCGCCTACTATTTCGGCCTTCAGGAACTTCCTGGATGCCCGCTTCATGGCGATCCCGATGAGAGTACCTGGAATGGACTATCGGAATTCGGCCTCTCTCAGGCGGAGGCACAAGCCGTCGGGATGGCGGAATGGGGCATCGCCACCCAACTGCAAGACCTGCGGCTCCTCGTTGAGTTCGCCCACCGGCAGCATCGTCAAGCCAGGGTCTTTCTCGGCGGACACTCGCTCGGAGGGATGACGGCCCAGATTTTCGCCGCCTGGCGCTTCGGATCGACTTCCGCAACCTCGGGATGGCACCTCATCGACGGCATCGTGCTGATCGACGGGGGCGTGAACGGTCAGGCGTGGGGAGCGCTGGTGGCTCAGTACTTCGCCGAACGCGCGTTGGTTGAGTCAGGAGTTGTCTACTGGGATCGCCTGGACCTCGGGCGGTCTCCGATCTTGACACAATTCGCGGAGATCGGCGGCATGGCAGCGTCGTTGATGCCCGCTCAGGAGTCGGTCCTCTGGCAGCTGCTCCCCGGGCCGTTGGCCTGGCCCGATGCGTCCACCTGTCCGACCAACAAGGCGCTGCTCGCCGCCTTCACTGACGACACCAGCGGGAACAATCCCGATTTCCTGCTCCATCAGGGAACGCTGTCACCACCCGTGGGGATGTGCGCGGCACCCAATCAGACGCGACCTCTCATTCACTGGGTCGACTTCGACCGGGCCATCCCGCCCGAGCTCTCCTCAACAGATGTCTTCGCTGGGGCGCTCTACAAAAGCACGGCGACAAACGCACAAGAGTGGTACTTCTCCATTATGTTGAACGCCGGCATCGATTTGGCGTCCAATCTCGATTCCACGGTTCCCTCCTCGCATGCCGGTTCCACGGCCGTGGAGCTCGAAGGCCACCGGGTCTTTGACGCCGCGAGTGTCGCGGTCCCCGTGTACGCGTTTGCCGCGGAGGAATGCCGGGAGCGCTTCTTGTGGTATGAGTCCGTATCGGTATCTGTCCCCGATTTCACGTTGGTTGACCACTCCAACATCAGGTGCACGTCGCGCGCATCGGTTCCGTATACTCACCTCGATCCGCTGTTCGCCTTCGACACCGGCGGCTTTACGAACGCCTTCATCTCTTCATTGGCGGGATGGTTGAGGTCACATACGCGCGGGCCGTGAGGCTCGCCTTTCACGTGTCCCCGAACGTTCCCACTGGGGGCATGCTACCAGGTAAGAATGCATATCCGCGCCTGGCAGGCTGCTCTCTGCGTGTTGCTGATCGCCACCGTGTGCGTACCGGTGCTGGGCGGCGGGAGCATCCTGCGTGATCTTGACCGCCGCGCGATTCCGATGCTGGTCTGGAAGAGTAAGAATCTGCAGAAGTATGGTACCGGCGTGATCGTCGGACCATCGACCATCCTGACCGCCAACCACGTGGCCGCCGGGAATAAGATGGACGTCCTGCTCCCCAAGGGGGCCGCCGTAAAAGGGCAGGCGGTGTGCAGGGCGAGTTATGAGGACATCGCGGTGCTGCAGGCGCGTTTGCCGAAAGGGACGCCTTACTACACGCTGTCGTCCAAGATGCCCTCCGTGGGAGAGACGATCAAGGTCGGCGGATACCCCAACCGCAAATGGAAGGCCGCGAGTGGACGGGTCACGCACATCATCTCGTCTGCGACACTGGGCCGCCGCCGCGTCAAGTCGCCGATGATCGTCTTCAAGCCGGCACTCCATCAAGGTGCGAGCGGCGCTCCCGTGCTGAATCGCCGGGGTCAGGTCGTCGGAATCTTCGTCGCGTCGAACCGGCTCGAAAACTACAGCATCGCCTTCCCGACGGCGGTGGTCCTAAAGACGTGCCGGAAATTCCTTCGCTAAGGCTAAAACGACAAGAACACGGCCGGATGGCCGCGTCCTTGTCGCTCATGAGACCTGCCTGCGTGCGTTTCGGGCCGCCTATCTGGCTACTCTACCCCGCGTCGACTGACCGGCATTGAGGCGCAGCCCGCCAATGACCAATCGGCCGAGCGAGCTACGCGTGGGGGTGCCGTACGTGGCTTCCGCGCAGATGCGAGAGCAGAACGGATCTGCGTACTTCCTGGCCACGGGCGGGATACGCGTGCCGCAGCGCTGACAAGTGGTCGGAGCGCGCAGCCGGCGGGTATGCTTGTGTGTTTTCATCCTCATTTCTCTCCTATCATGACAAGCGGTGAGGGCCTCCAAAGGAGGCCCTCACGATATTGGGTAGCGGGAGTCGGATTCACCCCCAGCTTCACACATCTATTTTAACACAGATTGTCATCCACTTCCCAGTAGGGACTCGAGGTTCCGCGCAGGACAAGAGGGATTGAAGCCCCCCGCCAAGCAGTAGTTGACTGCCGACCGTGCCAGGCTAGGCGGGCACGACTTAGGGATCCCAGGGAGAAGTTGACATGAGCTCGGGCAAGTCGAGCAGCAAATTCGCAACCGGCAGCAATGCGCAGGCCAAGGAAGGCCAATGCAGCGGCCGCAG
>JAIBHM010000021.1 GCA_020028535.1 Armatimonadota bacterium
CACCGGCGGCGCGGTGTTGGCCATGCAGGCCACCGCGGTGAAGCCTCCGCGCACCGCGGCGCGCGTCCCGCTTTCGATGTCTTCTTTGTGCGTCTGGCCAGGATCTCGCAGGTGAACGTGCATGTCCACGAGCCCAGGAGCAACGATCAGACCGGCAACCTCAATCGTTTGATGATCCGATGGTGGAATATTGCGGGCAATTGCAGCAATGCGGCCGCCGTCCAAGAGGACGTCGGCCAACATGATGTCGGCCATCATCGAGCTGCCGTGCGCGGGATCGACCACCCGCCCGCCGCGGATCAACAATCCCATTGTTTGCGCCCTTAGCTGACGACCTGCGCTACGTCCTCGCGCGCGCGCTGCCGCGACTCCGTCATGCCGCGGCTCCGTAATTCCGCGACGCCCAGCGCCCACTCGAGAGCGGCCATGCGCACAAAGAGCCCGTTTTCGACCTGCCGGCTGATCAGCGATCGGGTTCCGTGCGCCGCCGAGGCGCTGATCTCGACACCCAGATTCGCCGGACCCGGATGCATGATGATTGCGTCCGGGCGGGCCCGGACGAGCGACGCGTCGGTAATCGCGTACCCGCGTGTGTACTCGGCGAGCGAAGGCACGAACCCGCCGGCCTGGCGCTCCATCTGCATCCGCAATGCCATCACCACGTCCGCGCCCTCGAGGGCTTCATCAACTCGATGCGTCATCAGCACGCCCGAAACGGGTGGGGCGGCCGGGAGTAAGGTCGCGGGCCCCGCGAACACGACCTGGGCGCCGAGCCTGGCAAAGCCCCATCCCGCGGAGCGGGCGACTCGCGAGTGCACAATGTCGCCGACGATCGCGATGCGCAGGCCGTCGATGCGCCCTTTCACCTGGCGGACGGTGAGGAGATCTAGCAGGCCCTGGGTAGGATGTTCATGCATCCCGTCTCCGGCGTTCATCACCGCACACGCCACGTGGCGCGCCACAAGTGCTGGCGCGCCACCACATGGGTGGCGGATCACGAGGACGTCGGCGCCGAGCGCCTCGAACGTGCGGGCCGTATCGATGAGCGACTCGCCCTTCTTCACGCTGCTGTGGTCGACGTCGCAGTGCAGCATCTCGGCGCCCAACCGCTTCGCCGCCAGCTCGAAGGACATCTCGGTGCGTGTGCTGGGCTCATAGAACAGCGTGGCCACGGTCATGCCGCGGAGCGTGCCTTCGGCCCAGCCGCCATCGGCGGCGTCCTGGGCCGCGTCCAGCAGCGTCTCAATCTTGGGACGATCGAGGTCACGTAGCGCGAGGAGATGACGGCGCATCAGCGCACCTCCAAGAACGACGACGTAGAGAAATGAAAACGGGACAGAGGAAAAGCGCCTCTGTCCCGTTGACCTCACGCTGTTCAGTTGATCGCTTCATGCCATCCCTTTCCGGCCTCTCAGGACCGGGTTTAAAGGTGCTCTGCGCGACTCTAACACATCCCGTGATGCCCTGTCAACGACAGGGGAGACCGGTCTCGATGTTCAGTGAATTTGTCCGCCCTACGCGTTCAGTGAAAATGTCCGCTTCCGCCCCGGGGCGAACCCCCGGTCCTTATGGGAGCGATCACATTGACCGCCAAAGAACACCAGCGCCTGATGGTCCTCAACGCCCTCCAGCGTGGCACCGTCAAGATGGCCGAGGCTGTGCGCCTCCTGGGCCTGTCCGCCCGCCAGATCCGGCGTCTCCGCCGCGCCTATCAGTTGCGCGGTGCGGCCGCCCTGGCCCACGGCAACCGGGGACGCCCCTCGCCTCGGCGCACGCCCGCTAAGATCCGCGACCGGGTGCTGCGCCTCGCCCGCACGACGTACGCCGGTCTCAATCATCAGCACCTCACCGAGCTGCTCGGCGACCAGGAGCACCTCCATCTCTCCCGCCCCACCATCCATCGGATCCTGGCTGTGGCCGGACTGCGCAGCCCGCGCACCCGACGGCCCCCGCGCTATCGCACCCGTCGCGATCGCATGGCCCAAGAAGGCATGCTCGTCCAGTTTGACGGCAGCCATCATCCCTGGCTCGAAGACCGCGGGCCTCGCCTCGTCCTCCATGCCGCAGTCGATGACGCCACCGGCAAGATCTTGGGGGCGCACTTCGATGCGGTCGAGACCGCCGGTGCCTACCTCGAGGTCTTCCGCCAGATCGCCCTCGGCCCGGGGCTGCCGCTGGCCTGCTACACCGACCGCCACGGCATCTTCAAACGCTCCCCGCGCCAGCCTTGGACGCTCGAAGAGCAGCTTCGCGGCCGCCCCGCCCCCACTCAGGTCGGCCGTGTCCTGCACGAACTGGGTATCCGCTGGATCCCTGCTGGCAGTCCCCAGGCCAAAGGCCGGATCGAGCGCCTCTTCGGGGCCTTGCAGGATCGCCTCGTCGCAGAGCTCCGGATGGCCGGCATCCGCACTCAAGCGGACGCCAACACTTTCCTCCGGCGCTTCATCCCCCGCTACAATGCGCGCTTTGCCAAGCCCGCTGCTCACCCGCAGCCGGTCTACCGCCCTTGGCCGAAAGCCCTCGATCCCGATACCGTCTTCTGCTTCAAGTACATCCGCACCGTCGCCAACGATCACACCTTGGCCCTCGGTCCCCATCTGCTCCAGATCATCCCCAACGGCCGCAGCCTGGCCAAAGCACGGGTCGAGGTCCATGAGCGCCTCGATGGGACGATCGCCGGCTTCTACCACGGCCACGCCCTCGCCATCCAGCGCTTGACGGCCCCACCGAAGATGCTGCGCACCTACTCGGTCGAACGGGTCAATCCCTCAGCAACTCCACGCCCTCGCCCCCAGCATCGCAAAGCCCGGCGATCGAAGAGTCCCCGACGCCAACCGTGGACACCGCCAGCGAATCATCCCTGGCGGCAGTATGACCAGGCACAGAGGTGGAAAGCTACACGCAGGCGGATCCGGACAGAATCACTGATCACTTAAGCGGACAGAATCACTGAACTCAGACACGACAGGGGAGACCGGCTACAAGCGCGCGATACGGGTGGCCGCCCCGCGCAGGGCTTCGGCGGCAGCGAAGAGGAGGGAGAAGAGATCCCCACCCACAGAACGGCCGCTGAAGCGGTCCTCCATCAACCTCCGACGGCTGGACGTCTCCAGCACGCGGACCTCGACATCGGCAATGGCAAGCGCGTCGCCGTGGCGGACGGAGGGGGGTTCCGGCGTGCTCCGGCTGACGAACCGGAGCTGGGTCCACCGGCCGGTGACCACCCACTCTGCGCCGACGGCCTGAGCGACCTCGGCCGCGCGGGACGGATAGATAAGGTCTTGCGCGGTGAATCCGCGCGCACGCATCGCCGTGCGCACGCTGTCCCCGGCGATGACCCGCCACTGGCCGCCGGCCTGCTGCTGCAGCAGTTGCCGCAACACCTCGCTCAGGTGGGCGCTGGGAATCAGACCGCTGTCCATGCTGATGTTTTCGAAATCTGTGATCGCGACGACCCGGACCGTCTGCGCCTGCGCGGGCAGGAGGGCGGTCAGGACGACCAGGGCTAGAAGCAGGAACGTACGCATACAGTCTCCACCCTTTCGCGCGTTACGAGCCCTTCTTCCTCACGATCGACCAGACGCCGCCTTCACGTTTGACGAGGTCGCCGATCTCCACCATATCATAGAAATCGTCGGGAACATTGTGCTCCACGTTATTGATCACCACGACGTACGCAGAACGCCGACCATGATAGAACTTGTCTTCCACCCACCCGACAAGAGGCCTCGAAGTTCCCTCGCAAGACGGCATGAACTGCGCGACCGAGACCACCAGGAACACCATCAACAGGACACTTGTCCCCACCACCGTCACCCCCGGCGAACCCTCGGGACAAAAGCAAAGTCCCCGGGGCCATCTTACCCCGGGGACTCTGCGACAGCAAGTAGAGTCAGGCTACCAGGAGGTGTCGATCTGCAGCCGGTACCGGTTGGTCGAGGCGGCGCCGCTGCGGAGCTGATAGCGGAACTGCGCCGTGACGGCCGTAGTGATCAGGCTGAAGAAGCCGACCTCAAGTTCGGTCTGCGTCGCACCACTGGAGATGATTCTGCCGGACTCGTAGTTGACATAGGGCCGGAACTGCGGGCTGAATGTCAACTGCAGCCGCGCGCTCCAGGCGTTGTAGTCGGCGGTGTTGGCGATGGCGAACATGTCACTGCCGCCGCGGAAGGTCGGGGTCCAGACCGTCGGATACTGCTTGTACTGGAGGCGAAGCGACGGGGCGAACGTCATCATCCCCGTCAGCTGAGCCAGGTTCAACGTCGCGTTGACCTGGTAAGCCGTTTGTGCAGCGCCGCCAGACGGCGTGAAGTTGGCATACTCAGCCGCGAGCGTAACGCCCGGGATGAGTCCGCCGCTCACATCCACCGACCAGCCGTTGTGCGCAACGTTCGGCGTAGGCGAGGTCTGGTTATGCCGCTCGCTGTAGAGGTTCACGCCGAAAGTCCACCCGGGCAGCAGTCCCAGCGCGACGCGAGCCATCAGCAGCGACACCTGCGCTGTGATGTCGGCGTTCGCGATATGGGTGAATCCTGCGGCCTCGAAGTTGACCGGACCAAAGGCTCCGGTGATCTTCAGGCCGTCGATTCCCTGGGAGTTGCCACCGTTGATGGCGACCGCTGCCTCGTTGAAGAGCAGCCCGACCGGACCCATGCGGTAGGTCTGCCGGCCGAGGCGCCAGCCAAACCCGAAGGCTCTGGCGTCAAGGTACGCCCGGTCAAAGGATGCACCGGGGGTCGGATAGGTCGTGAGACAGGACGTACAGGGAGTTGCGTTCCCTGCGATCGGTGTCTCGAAGGCGAAGATGCCACCGTCGCCACTGTCCAGCAGGAGGTTGACCGTCACAGACGCTGTCGAGCTGGCCTGCCCGGTGAAGGTCAGGTTGAACAGCCCGAAGGTGTACGGCGCCCCTGGGGCCAGGTTGTTGGCCTGGTAGCGGAAGAAGGTGAAGCCGGTCACGCGGGTGTTGTCCACCCTCGCACGCAACGCGGCGAGTTCCTCCTCTACGGCGGTGACTCGCACGCCCAAGGCGGCGAGTTCTGCGCGGAACTCGTTGACGAGCCGCTGCAGGGTCTGAATGTCCGCCCGTCCCACCTCAGCCGGCGGAATTTTCGTCGGCGGAGCTGCGGGCGGAATCTTGATGGCCTCGACACGGGCCAGGAGTCTGGCCACGACCATGGCCATCTCATAACGGGTCATCGCCCGATCGCCCTTGAAGGTCCCGTCGGGATAGCCCTCGACGATGCCCTTCGCGGCCAGTTCTGCAATCGCGTCGAACGCCCAGTGATCCGTGGGCACGTCCGCGAAGGGCTGGCTAAAGGCGGGGGAGATGAGGCCGAGCACGAGCGTTGCTGCAATGGCAAGTGCGACTTTCCTCATTGTGCTCGTTACCCCCTTGAGTTGGGTGGTTCCGAGCGTCGGACCATCTGCGCGGTGAGTGTTCGTGTTTCCTCGCCGTCGCCTCTGGTCTCCCGCCCGTTGTCCCCTACCGCCCGCTCCCCCGTAATTCAGGACGCAGCCGCTCGCGGATCGTGAACTCCATCCCTCCTTTCCCCGCGGCCTGCCGCACCTGGACCCAATGAGGCCCGGATGGCGGGTAACAGCTGTGATAATTGAGAGCGATTGTCCTTAGAGTCGCAGGTCTTTCCTTGGTCGAGCGAAGGCGATTCAACTGCCTCGCCGTCCAGTTTGGTATACGCTGCCTTTTAAGGCGATTCCTCCTCTTTCGGGGAAGTTCCATAGAGCTTTCCGGACACCCCTCCCTGGAGATACCGGCGCCCCATGACGATGGCCGCGTAATCGTCATATGGGACCGCGGGAAGCTGCATGGAGCGTGGGACAAAGCGGCGCCACCCTCGGGGCGGGTGATCGGCAAAGTAGAGGCGACGAGCGTCGAGCGTCGTCCCTCCCTCTTCGACCGCCACGACGGACACCATAGGGAAGCTCCGCATAACCACACGGCGCACGTTCGCGCCCCCGGTCCGGTCACCCACCAATACCAGCTCAATGTGATGCCGTTCCAGCCAGGCACCAACAATGGGAACCAGATCCACAGTTGGAACGACGGCGTGCCCGAGCACCGACGAATGACTCAGCACGGCGATGCCGCATTTATCGACACCGGGATCGATGACGAGGATCGCAGGATCACCCATGATCAAGGAAGGACAAAGCGTACCGGGATGACCACCCAGGCGTCGATTGCGACTCCGTCCCTCGTGGCGGGCTGGAAGCGCCAGGAGGACGCGGCCTCCACCGCGGCGCCGTCGAGCGCAGGGTTCCCCGATGACTGGGTGATCGTGATGGTGCCCACGGTGCCGTCGGCGCGCACGAACAGCCTGACCACCACACGGCCTTCGGAGGCCAGAAGGCGCAGCTCGGGCGTGACCAGCGATCGATCAACAGCAAGGGCGTACCCGTCACTAGGGTAAGCCGCGGACGGGTTGAGGAGAATAGGAGGCGTCAGAGTGGGCGCGGGGGCGGCCGCTGGGGGCGCTTCTGCAGCCGGTGGCGCTGCCGGGGCCGGCCCCTCACCTGGGACCGACTTCCCGCCTGCTGCCGAGCCCGTACCCCTGGTGGACGGTCCCACCTGCCTCTCACTCGAAGAAGGCTCCCGACGCCCAGGCTGCAGTTTCCCTGCGGCCGGCTCCTGACTTCCAGACGCCAGTTGAGGTCGTGACGGAGGTAGGGTTGCATGTCGCTGCTGAGGTCGAAGCGCCGGCCGTGGGTAATCCCGGCCTGGAGCACGACCCGTCCGACGGTTTTCGGATGGGTCTCCAGGGCGAGAGCGTGCAGACCCGATTTCCTCATCCGCGCTGGGCGCGGGAATGTGCATGCTCGACGCCTTGAATTTCGCAGGAGTACTGGCGTGAGGCATACACACCAGGAACAAAGCGACAAGTGTTGCGGTCGGGGCAGCCAGCCAGATCCATCGCGAACGCATCGCTCTAGTATCGCCTGGAAGCGCTCACGAACACCGTTCTGCCCGGTGCCGGGTACCCCTTTACTGCTTCATACGAGGCATCCAGAAGGTTGTCGATCCCGACAATAGTGACCCAACCCGTCGGCGACTCACGCTGATAGCGCAGCGCAAGATCGAAGTACCCCGGCATCACCAGCGGCACGGCCGGAAAGACCGAAAAGTCCATATCCGGTCGCGGACCGACGTAATTCCCGAGGAGCGTAAGACCGGATCCTACCCCCAGGTCATAGGTGAGCGCGGCATACGCCATGAAGCCCGGAACACGCGGCAGTCCCGCTCCCGTCGCTCGATCCGTTGCCTGTTGAGCGGTGACGTTGAGCCTTCCCGAGAGCGCTCCCGTGAAGCGACCTCTCAATTCGGCCGAGGCGCCGCGGATTGACGCTGAACCGATGTTCTGCGGGGGACAGCCGCCCGAGATGAGATCAGTCGCCTCCGAGGCGAACGCGGAAAGGCTGATGATCGTCGTCGGGGAGGTTCGTTCAACCGACGCCTCGGCGGTCCAGGCGCTCTCAGGCCTGAGCGAAGAATTGCTGCACCCGGGGAAGTAGAGGTGGAGATACGTTGGGCCTCGGAAAGTCCGCCCCGCGCCCAGGCGCACCCGGAGCTGATCGTTTACGTTGACGACGATACCGGCTCTGGGATTGACAGCCATTCCGTAAGTGGAGTGCGCGTCCACACGGACCGCGAACGACGCCAGGCTGCGCGCCGACAGGGCGGCATCGTATTGAAGGTATCCGGCGCCGAGCGCAGCGTCGCGGATGATCGATGTGCCGAACACGAGGGCATCGAGACGCTGCCGCTGCATCTCCAGGCCTCCGACCAGCACACGTCCGGGCGCGAGCTCCCATTGCCGCTGAACCTCTCCGCCGATGATCGATGACGCGTACGTGCTGGTGCCAAATGGAGAGGAGAAGCCCAGGCGCTCCGCGATGTAATAGACTCGTCCGCGCGCGGGATCGGCCCCGGCCCCCCATTGCGACTGCAGGATCGTGCGGACCAGAGACTGCCGGTCCTGAGGTGTCGGCATCGCGACATCCCCAGGTGTGCCCAGATCCATGCGGGTGTAGTGTACGTTGATGCGGACGGCGGAGCCGAAATTCAGCCCGGCGATCGCCGTCATCGTCGCGGCGTCGCTGTTTGGACGCAATCCATCGGCCCCGGCCGACTCAAGCGAGACGGCGAGGCCTCCGGTGCCCGCAGAAAGACGCAGTCCGCGTTCACCGACTCCCGCCGTGCGCGCGGCCACCAAAGTTCCCGCCTCGCCGCCCGTCACAATGTTGACGACGCCACCCACGGCGCCGCTCCCGGAGATGGCCCCGAATGCACCGCGCAGGACCTCGATCCGTTCAACGCCGACGGTCGAAATGGCGCTGAGATCCGCCTGGCCGAGCGCGATGTTGTTGATGGGGACACCGTCCAGCAGCACCAACACCTGACCGGGACCGAACCCTCTGATGCTCGGTTCGGCGAGACTGCCGAATCCACCGTAGGCCCTGACGGTCGTCTCCGGGACGAGCCGCAGCGCGTCTGCGACGGTGCGCGCGCCGAGCCGTTCGAGCTCGGCTCGTGTAATGACTGTGACCGACGCCGGCGTCGATCCGGCGGACTGCGGTCGCCGGCCGGGCACGATGATCTCTGGAAGCTCGAAGACCGGGGGATCCTGAGCGAAGGCCTGCACCACGAACAGGGGGACCAAACAGAGAAACAACCAGAAGCGCATGCCGCCCACCTCTGCCTCGAAGGCGTGTGGCGAGTGGTGCGGGCAGGTCTTCTGGCTCCCGGATCATTGCGCCCTCCGGCCTTCCCAGGCGAACCCAGTGGCGTCGTTGGAGGGCCTCACCGGTGACAGCGGCGGGACCGCGCCGGATTTGCACCGGACTTCCCTTTTGGGCTCCGGTGAGACCGGAGCCACCTCGCACCGTTGCGTTTTTCTTCGGCGGGGGGGCGCGGATTCCTACGCGAGTTTTCGGATCAGCGCGGAAGCACGAACGAGACGGCCAGCGGGCCGGAGGTGAAGATGTCTTCGGAGGCGACGACCTGGACGACGACGATCCCGCGCGCCTGGGCAATCCGGGTGACGGCGCTGCGGTGGTTGTCGACGTCGATGAAGGCATTGGGCGGCGTCGTCACGATCGTTCCGGGCGGCGGCAGGACCTGGCCTCGAGCCAGCCTCGCCGCCTGATCCGCCACCCGCAGCAACTCATGACCCACCTTCTCCCGGCCCTCACGGCCGTCGATGCGCGCACTCACCAGCACGGCGCCTCGGGCGTAGACGCGCTGATTATCGAACATCTGGACAAACACCGGCAATGGCTCCCCGCGCAGGGTGTTCTGGCTCGCCACGAGGCGGAAGACGGTGGAGGTGTCGCGCTGGTCCACGAGGTTGACGACGGCGTCCCAGCTCAGGTTCGGCGGCGTAAGCTGCAGCGTGTTCCCGGCGGAATCCGGGCCGATGCCGTTCTCGCGGGCCAGCTCCGTAGCGCGCTCGACGACCGCCAGCACCCGTTCCCGTACAATCCGGGTGGGCTGAGCGCCGTCGATGACGTCGCGCACCACCTCCTGGTTCGTGAGGTAGGCGATGTCTCCCAGCGCCAGCTGGCGCAGCCGGTCCTCCTGTTTGCGGATCTCGCCCTCCAGGCGCCGCGTCTCGCGCAGCACTTCATTTAGACGGAACAGTGCGACCCGCGCTTCCTGAGAGAGCGCCAGGACGACAAGGAGCGTCGTTACGGTGATCAGCATGCCGGTGAGTACGGTGAACACCTGCGCAGTATAGCGGGGACGCATGCCGAGCAAGGAGAGCCGCCGTCGCCCGATGTTGCGGCCGACGGCGTTGCCCACGATCGCAATCGCCCCACTGAGGACGATGAGGACGGGGATCAGGAGTGCGCCGAGTTCCATGTACGTCCTTTCAATCTCAACGTCAGGAGCAGCCTCACATAGTCCACGATCTCCGCGGCGGAAAGTTTGCTCGCCCCGTGCTCTCGGTCCACGAAACGGTACGGGACCTCGACCACGCGCGCCCGCGGGTGGGTGGCCAGGATCTCCACCAGCAGTTTGTAACCGATCCCCATGTAACGGGCCTGCGTCATCAACTCCCGGCGCACGGCAAAGAACCCCGAGAGGGGATCGTGCACGCGCAGCCCGAGCACGACGCGGGCCAGCCAGGTGGCGGCGCGGCTCGCCGCCCTCCGCCGCCAGGGCCAGGCCTCGATGCCTCCACCCGGCATATAGCGAGACGCGACGGCGACGTCCGCGCCCGAACTGACCCGGGCCGCGAGTTCAACCAGGAGTTCCGGCGGGTGCGAGAGGTCGGCGTCCATCACACTGACAACGCCTCCCCGCGCCGCGAGCGCTCCGGCGAGGACGGCGGAGGCCAGCCCCGCTTTGCGGTCCCGATGCACGACGACGATCGGCAGCGCGCGCTCCCGGGCAAACCGCTCCGCGAGATCGCCCGTGCCGTCGGGCGATGCGTCGTCCACCACCACCACCTCGATGGGGAGACGCCGCTGCAGTTCCCGCAGCCGCGCCAGGAGTCGCGGCAACGAGTCCCGCTCATTATACGTGGGGATAATCACGGAAAGGGTCATGGACACGAAGTGTTCCGGACCTCAACGGCCACGAGATCCTCCGTCGTGATGAGACGGGTGGCCGGGAACTGCTGCAGCTCGCCCATCTCTTCAGGTTCTGTGACGATGATCATCCGCGGGTGGGAGCACCGCATCTGCCTCAGCATGCGGGCGTCATCCACCCAATCCACCCTGTGATTCGTGTAGAAGAGCAGCGTCTGGTAGCTGCTGATGCGATATCCCACGAGCGGTGTCTCGGGGGTGAGGCGCGCGCGCACCGCTGCGGCCACCTCCTTGATCGGCCGGCGCGCGTCGATCATCGGGAGGGTGCCGAACACCAGAATCCCCCCAAACACCCACATCGTCGCCGCGAGCATGACGAAGCTGGACACGGGACGGCGCAGCAGGTAGAGTCCGGCCGCAGCCAGCACCCACGCGCCCAGGACAGTCGCGGCGATGATGAGGTGCCCCTGCAGCGCGGCCAGCGCGGCGGGGTACTTCAAGCGGGCAAACGCAGCGATCTCTCCGGCAAAGATGAGCAGGGCGACGGCCGTCCCGACAAATGCGGCGCGGATCCTGATGGCCGCCCCGCGCTCCCCGTCGAATGCCGCGTGCCACATGGCTGCGATGCCGAGCGCCGCCCATGGATAGACGGGAAGCACGTAGTTGGGCAGCTTCGTTCCCGCCACGGAGTAAAATACGATGGTGATGGCCATCCAGAGCAGCACGAGCAGGCTGCCCTCTTCACGAAGCCGCCGCACATGATGCGGCAGCATCGCCAGCACGAATGCCGTCCACGGGAACGCGCCCACCCCGAACACCGGGGCGTAGTACCACCATGGACCTGACTGTCCCTCCACGACGCCCAAGAAACGGTTGACCGTGTAATAGCCGATGACGGTGCTGATGAACGGCGCCCCGTGGCGCACGGCCTCGATGATGTACCAGGGCATCGCGATCGCGGCGTACACCGCGGCGGGGCCGAGAATCGGGGCACGCCACCGGAAGCGTTTCCAGCGGATGATGAGATAGACGAGGGCGACGAGCGCCGGCAGCAGCAGGGCGATCGGCCCTTTCGTCAGTGTCCCCAGCCCGGCCCACACGGCGGCGTAGTATGCGTGAGCCCGGCTCACATCGTACAGTGCCCGAAGAAACGCATAGAACGTCAGCAGCATGAAGGTGACGAGCAGGCCATCGAAGACCGCCAGCCGCGCGTGGGCGAAGTACTGGAATGTGCCGGCGAGCACGGCGGCGCCAAGAAGAGCGGCGCGCCTGGGGAAGAGCAGGCCGCCGAGCAGGTAGGTCGCGTACACGCCGGCGACACCCGCGACGGCCGACCAGAGGCGCGCGGTGAACTCGGTGAATCCGAAGATCCGGCCGGTGGCCGCCACGAGCCACATGTACAGCGGCGGGTGGACGAACCAGGGCGCGCCGTTCACATGGAGCGTGATGGGGTCGCCGGTCTCCAGGATCTCGCGCGCCACCTGCGTGTACTTGGCTTCATCCTGGTCGAACAGGGTGGGGCGCCCGAGCCCGACAAAGAACAGCAGAGCGACGGCACCAAGCAACGCCAGCAGACGGACGTTCATCCTTCGGCCCGCCGCAGCAGCACGATGCCGGCCGCGGCCAGGAGGACATCGGGCAGCCAGGCGGCGATCACCGGATGCATGCGGGCGTTCTGGCCGAGCGTCAACGTGAACGCGCTCATGATGTAGTAGATGACCAGGATGAGGATGGTGAGACCGATCCCGATGGACGAGCCGGAGCGGTGCGGCCGCAGGCCGAGCGGCACCGCCAGCAGCGCGAACAGCGCGGCCGAAGCCGGCACGGCGAACTTCGACTGTACCTCCACGATGTACCGCACCGTGCTTTCGCCGCTGCGGCGCAACAGGCGGATGTACGTGCGCAGCTCGCGGATGGTCATCTCCGATGGGTCACGCCGGGGCAGCGCGATCTCCTTCGGCGTGCGGCGCAACGCCAGGGTGAGGCGGTCGAAGGTGGTGACGACCGTGGTGGCTCCCGTGAACAGGCGCAGCGTGCCGTTCAGGAACACCCATTCGCCGCCCAGGTAACGCGCCGTAGGCGCTTCGATCACGCGCTGGAGACGGCCGTGTTCAAACTGGTTGACGACGACGCCCTCCATGACGCCGGTGTCGACGCGGAACCGGCGGGCGTAGTACACCGATTCGATGCCGTCCTGCACCTCGCGAAACAATACGTGCTCCTGCACCGGACTGGCGGGCGTTGCCGCGGCGCGGTCCAGAGCCCGGCGGTACCGATCCTCGGCGCCCGGCACCAGGACCTCGTTGAAGAACAACGTGAGGCCGGTGACGAGCACTCCGGCGGCCACCACGGAGGCCGCAATTCGGCTGAGGCTGATCCCGCCGGTGCGCATCGCGGTAATCTCTTGGCCATCACTGAGCCGTCCGACCGTCATCAGAGCCGAAAGGAGCATAGCCATCGGGAAGCTGAAAGCCAGGAAATACGGCATCCGTAGGGCCAGCAGCTCGAGCGCCACAGAAAGCGGTGCGCCATGCCGCAGCACCAAATTGGCCAGGAAATAGAAGTGATTGATCAAGAGCAACACGCTGAAGATGGCGAGGCCGAACAAGAAGATATCGCGCAGGTAACGCCACAGATACCGGTCGAGGAGGGGGATCGCCATCGTCATGGTGGGGAGATCACATGTTGAACCGCTCGCCCAGGAAGACGCGGCGGACTTCGGGATCGTTGAGGACCTCGTCGGCCGTCCCCTCGCGAATCACCCGGCCTTCGTTGATGATCGTCGAGCGGTCCGTGATGGCCAGCGTCTCGCGCACGTTGTGGTCGGTAATCACGATGCCGATGCCACGGGTGCGCAGGTACCGCACGACATCCTGGATCTCGGAGACGGCCAGCGGATCGATCCCGGTGAATGGCTCGTCCAGGAGGACGTAAGAAGGATCCAACGCCAGGACGCGTGCGATCTCGACTCTCCTGCGCTCGCCGCCGGACAGCACGCGGGCCTTTTGGCGCCGGAGGTGGCTGATACCGAACTCCTCGAGCAGCGCATCCAGCTTGGCCCGGCGCCGCGCGGGAGCCGTCCCATTGCTTTCCAGGACCAGGACGATGTTTTCTTCAACGGTGAGGCCCCGGAACACGGAGGGGTCTTGCGCCAGGTAACCGATCCCGCGCCTCGCGCGCTCGTGGACGGGCACAGTGGTCAGCGGCGCGTCGTCGAGGGACACTTTGCCGCCGTCAGGCCGGACGAGCCCGACGATCATGTAAAAGGTCGTCGTCTTTCCAGCGCCGTTGGGCCCGAGCAGGCCGACGATCTCGCCGCGGGTGACGCGCACCGACACGCCGTTGACGACTGCGCGTTCGCCGTACCGTTTCACAAGCGAATCTGCGACCAGCATCGTGTCGTCGCTCACCGTTCCGGATGCACCGTGACTGAAGCCTGGCCGCTCGCGGTGACCCGCCTGCGGCGCAGATCGGCTGTAATCTCCTCGGCCTTCACCTCATTATGCCCCTGGCGGAGGATCGCGCCGCCGGAGAATACCGCCACGCCGTCGCGGCGGCGAAGCACGATACGCAAGGCCGACCCTGTGATGTCTTCATACGTGAGTCGCGCGGCGCCCTCGGCCACGACCTCGTCGCGTTGACCGAACGCCTCGATTCGATCGCCGGAGAGACTGCCGTCCGGCGAGCTGACCGCCGGAATTCCCGTGGCCAGCAGCCGTTGCTCCTTCCCGAATACTTCGAGACGTCCCGCGGTTATTCGGATGTTCTGACGCGGCTGCGTGGCGACCACACGGACCTCCGCCACCGCGCGTTCCTCCATGATCCAGGCAGTGATCTGCGCCGCTTCGAGCGAGAGTGAGTCATCACTGTAGGTCACTCCTCCGGTGGCGTGCACGATCAGCAGGCGCGTGTCATATGTAATCGACGGCGCGCGCACCGTAATCGGCCCCCGCCGGACGGTAACCGGGTTGCCCCGGAGCGTCCAGAGGCCGGTCCGGTCGTCGAGCTCGGCGTACGAGGCGCCCGTGACATCAACCGGCGGCGCGGCCGCGGAAGCCCAAGCCGCCAGGGTCGCGCACAAGAGCCACAAGATCGCGATTGCAGCGCGCACAGGTCCCCTATTCACTGACGCGTACGACGATGTTGCCTGAAAACTTCGGGTGCTCCAGTGCGGTGTCAGTGCGCAACTCATCTGCTCTGATGGACATCCCGGGCTGCGTCAGGACAACGTCACCCGAGGCGATCAGCGTGCGCTGGGATGCGTCGAACCGGACGCGCGCCGCGCGTAACGTTCTGCCGTCTTGAGATCGGGCGACGACGCCCCCGGAGAGCTCGACATCCTTGGAGGAGATATCGAACACTGCGGCCGGGGCGGAGAACCCGAGCTGGGGCTTCCCGCCGCTGTAGAACTGTCCCGTCACCGCCATCATGATGATACGCTGCCGGTCCCGGTCCACTTCCAGCGTCGTCGCGCGGATGTCCCACATGCGCCGCCCCTGCGGATCCGTTCCGGACAGCCTGGTCCCCTCGATCTGCAAGAACGGTTCCTCAGGCTGCGCCTGTGTCGGCTGAGACGCGGCGGGCGGGGCCGAGGCCTGCGGTGGCTCGCCCGGCGCGGCCCGTTCTCCACGCCAGCGTGCCCAATTCAGTCCGATGAACCCGCCGGCGACGAGGGCGATGATCAATGAGGCGATCCAGATCCTCTTCATGCGCGTTCCCATCTTACTCCCCGCATCTTTTCGGAGGCAACGTGATCCAGGAGCCGGAGGACCTCCCCCGCCGCGCGGCCTGCAGCGCCGGGTTCGCCGAGATCTCCGGCGACACGCAGCAACTCGTCCCGCATGGCGTCGCGCCGGGCGGGATGACGCAGGAGATCCACCGCCACGTCCGCGATCGCCATGGGTGTCATGCGTCGCTGCAACAGTTCCGGCACGATCTCGCGGCCCGCGAGAATGTTTGGGAGGGAGGCGTGCCTGATCGTGACGACAGATTTGGCGATCATCCAGCTCAGCCACGGGAGGCGGTAGACGGCCACCATCGGCACGCCCAGCGCCGTGGCCTCGAGTGTGGCCGTCCCGGTCGCAGTAATCAGGAGCGTGGCCGCGCGCATCGCGTCCTCGCTGTCTGTCGCCATCCGCACCTGAACGGGCGACGTGCTCACATGCGACTCCACGGCCCGCCGAAGCTCCTGTGCGGGAACCGGCAACACGAACCGCACCTCGGGGATGCGCTGCAAAATGCGGCCTGCCG
>JAIBHM010000117.1 GCA_020028535.1 Armatimonadota bacterium
GACCTCAGGATGTCCTGGGGGATGACGACGGCGATCGAAGATCTGGCACGCGCCGATTGCCTCTTGCTGGTGGGCTGCGATATCACCGAAACGTATCCCGTGATCTGGCTTCGCATGAAACAGGCCGTCGACCGCGGGGCGGCGCTCATCACCGTCGGTACGAGATCGCTCGAGATCAAACCCTCTGTCCGCTGGCAGTTTCTGCATCGCCGGACGCATGGCGCCGAGGTCATGCGCGCCCTTGGCGAATCCGTGCGAGGTTCCCCTCCGCGTGGAACTGTCGAGGATATTGATCGCGAAGTGATCGCCGCTGCGGCAGCGGCGCTCGGCGCTGCGTCGCGGCCCGTGGTGATGGTCGGCCGCGAGGCGATGGACGCACCCGACGGCTGGGAGATCCTGCTCGCCGCCGGAGAGATCTGTCGCAAAATTGGCGTCGCCCTCAATGTGATGCGCGGGAAAGGCAACGCCTATGGGGCGTCACTCGCAGGCATCCTCCCCGACGCCGCTCCGGGCGGCCGTCCACTTGAAGAAGCCGCAGCCGAATTGAGGAACCTCTGGGGTGAGGTGAATGAAGGCAGTGGGATGACCGCGCCAGAGATCATCGAGGCCGCGGCGGCCGGAGGGCTCGACGTCCTGTACGTCGCCGGCGCCGATCCGGCCAACGATGTCCCGGATCGGGAGCGCTGGCGCGCCGCCCGCGCCCGGGTGCCATTCGTCGTCGTGCACGATGCGTTCTTGAGTGAGACCGCTCAGTCCGCCGATGTTGTCCTTCCTGCACTCGTCGCGGCGGAAAAGGACGGCACTGTCCTGAGCATCGAGGGACGCGTCCGGCGCGTCCGTGCCGCGGCCCAGGGACCCGGCGAGGCGCGGGCCGATGGGACAATCTTTGCTGCCCTGGCTGCGCGGCTTGGAAAGACGATGGGATACAGCAGCTGGGAAGAAATTTTCAACGAGATGCGGGAACTGATCCCGGGCCTGGCGCTTGACGGGCGCATGGTCTCGCGCCATCCGCCGATGGACGCCGCGCCGGACATGGGTCGTGCTTGGATCCAAGACGCACAGGGCTATCCGTTTGCGCTCATTCTGGGGGACGTGCTCTTTGATCGGGGCGCGTTGATGGCCAGATCTCCTACTATCGCGGATCTGGCGGGAGAGCCGTGGGCGCTGATACATCCAGACGACGCGGCGACGCTCGGCACGGTCGAGGGCGATTCGGTCGTGCTCTCCTCGCGTCGGGGCTCGGTCGCAGTTCGTGCCAGGTTCTCTGCTTCGATCCGCCCGGGCGAGGTCTATCTCCCCCGCGGATACGACGCCGCCCCTGCCAATAGACTCGTTGATGCCCGCGAGCCGCTGACGTACGTGCAGGTCCGCGTGCTTGTGCCGGCGACCACATGAACGCGCTCGCCGCCGCCGCCGTCAAAAGCGGGGTGCTGCTGTTTCTGCTGCTCACCGCATGCGCCTACATGACGCTGCTCGAGCGCCGGCTCCTCGCGAAATTTCAGATTCGGTACGGCCCGAATCGCGTCGGTCCGTTCGGACTGCTGCAGCCCTTGGCCGACGGCATCAAGCTCATCTTCAAGGAAGACTTTGCCCCGGCCCGTGTTGATCTGGTGGTGTACTGGCTGGCGCCCGCGATTTCGATGGTCACCGCGCTCTTTGTCTATGCGGTCATCCCATTCGGGCCGCAGCTCTATCTCGCCAACGTCGACGTCGGCATCTTGATCGTGCTTGCGGCATCCTCGGTCGGCGTGTACGGCGTCATTCTCGGCGGGTGGTCGTCCAACAACAAATACTCCCTCCTGGGGTCGCTGCGCAGCAGCGCGCAGCTCATCAGTTATGAGCTGGCGCTCAGCTTCGCCGTGATATCCGTGGTCCTCACGGCCGGCTCGTTGAGCCTGGTCGAGATCGTCAATGCACAGGCGCGCGTCTGGTTCGTCGTGCTGCAGCCCGTGGCGTTTGTGAGTTTTCTCATTGCCGCGGTGGCGGAGACCAATCGCGCGCCCTTTGATCTTCCCGAAGCCGAGCAGGAGCTGATCGCCGGGTATCAGACGGAGTACGGCGGGTTCAAGTTCGCGATGTTCTATATCGGCGAGTACGTCGCCATTGTGACGATGTCCGCGCTCGTGACGACCCTGTTCTGGGGCGGCTGGCACGGGCCGTTCTTGCCCGGAGTGGTGTGGTTTGCGCTGAAGATGTTTGCGTTTATCTTCTTCTTCGTGTGGATCCGCGCCACGCTTCCCCGTGTCAGACACGATCAGTTGATGGCGTTTGGGTGGAAAGTGCTGGTGCCCCTCGGGTTGCTCAATGTTGTGATTACCGCAATCATCGTGGTGTTGCTGCAATGACGGCGACGGACGCACGCCCTTCGACTCGCTTCGCTCGCTCAGGGCATTCGACTCGGAGCGGCCGCAGGCCATGAGCGAGCCTGCGAAGCAGGCGAGTCGAATGGGAGCGCGGCGCGTTCGCAAATACCTACGGCAGGGTTTCGCCATGCTGAAGGGCATGGCCGTTACGTTCCGGTATCTCTTCCGGCCCCCGATCACCGTGATGTACCCGGAACAGAAGCGGCCCGCTGTGCAGCCTCGTTTCAAAGGACGTCACTGGCTGACGCTCTACGAGGACACGATGGAGCGCTGCGTCGGGTGCGAGCTGTGCGTCATCGTGTGTCCGTCGCAGGCGATTTATGTCAAGGCCGCTGAAAACACGCCGGAACATCAGGTCAGCAAGGGGGAGCGGTATGCCGAGGACTTCCAGATCAATGAGCTCCGATGTATCTTCTGCGGGCTGTGCGAGGAAGCGTGTCCGACCGGCGCGATCGTCCTGGGCCGTGAGTACGAGCTCGCCGGCTATACACGCGAATCGATGATCTACACAAAGCCGATGCTGACGGAACCGTATCCCGGCGCTTCAGGACGAGATCCACGAAGAGAGGTGTGACAGCTGGAATTCGTAGTCTTCGTGGTCGCGGCGGCGGGCGCACTCGCCGGAGGCGTGGGCGTCATCGCCAGCCGAACCCCCGTGCGGAGCGCATTGTCCCTACTGCTCGTACTCGGCAATCTGGCCGTCATGTACCTGCTGCTATCCGCGCAGTTCATCGCCGCGCTGCAGGTGATCGTCTATGCCGGCGCGATCGTCGTCCTGTTTCTGTTCGTCATCATGTTGCTGCATATGCGGACTGGCGAGGGGCGGGTCGAGAAGCTTCGCTGGCAGCGTCCGGTGAGTTACGTCTTGTCTGGGGTATTCCTGAGCGCGCTACTCTGGGCGATCTGGACCGGCACCGGCACTCAAGTTGCCACCTCGCCGGCGGGGTTCGGGACTGTGGAGTCTGTGGGCCGCTCGCTCTTCACGACATTCCTGCTGCCGTTTGAGATCGCGTCTGTCGTGCTGCTGGTCGGCATCATCGCGGCTGTGGTCGTCGGCCGCCCGGTCGTCCCACCGTCTGCGCGAGCGCATCTCCCGCCGCCTGAATGATCATACCGGCGCAGTACTACCTCACCATCAGCGCTGTGTTGTTCACGCTGGGGATGGTCGGTGTGCTCGTGCGGCGGAACGCGCTCGTCATCTTCATGTCGATCGAGTTGATGCTCAATTCTGTCAATCTGACCTTCGTCACGTTTGCGCGGCAGCTGGCGGCCATTGAAGGGCAGGTGGCCGTGTTCTTCGTGGTTGTCATCGCGGCCGTCGAGGTCGTGGTTGGACTGGCCATCATCATCGCTATCTTTCGCACCCGCAGCACGGTTGATATCGACGACGTCGACCTTCTAAGAGGGTAGCTCGTTAGTGACGACCACTATTATCGCCCACGGAGTGGGCCAACGACGCACAGAGGCCGAGCTGCAGCGAGGCCGGGGGAATTTCGCTTGGTGCCGGGTTCAGTGAGCGGCTTGATTGTGCTCTTTCCGCTGGCAGGCTGGCTTATCAACGGCTTGGCCGGTGGCCGGCTTCCTGCTCGCGCCGCCGCCATGATTGGGAGTGCGTCGGTCGGACTGGCGTTCGTCGTGTCGGTCGTTTCGATCCTCGACCCACGAGTGTGGCAGGACGGGATCACGACCCGACTGTTTACCTGGATTGACGCGGGCGAGTTCACGGTCGAGGCGTCGCTCCTGATGGACCCGCTCTCCGCGCTGATGGCGCTGCTGGTGAGTGGCGTCAGCTTCCTGATCCACGTGTACTCGGCCGGATATATGGCCGGAGATCCCGCGCAGAGCCGATATTTTGCGTATCTGAATCTTTTCGTCGCGTCCATGCTGCTGCTGGTTCTCGCCGGGAATCTGGTCGTCATGTTTGTGGGATGGGAGCTGGTGGGCTTGTGCTCCTATCTACTGATTGGATTCTGGTTCGAGCGCGAGCGCGCTGCGAATGCCGGCCGCAAGGCGTTCGTCGTGAACCGCATCGGCGATGCCGGATTTCTTCTCGGGATCCTGCTCCTGGCGGTCACGGTCAACAGCCTCGACTTCGTGAACCTCTCCGCCAGCGCGGAGTCGATTGCGGTGCCGGTGGCGACCGCGGCCACGCTCCTGTTGTTCGTCGGCGCCACCGGGAAGTCGGCGCAGTTACCCCTCTACGTCTGGTTGCCTGACGCGATGGAAGGACCGACGCCGGTCTCGGCACTCATCCACGCGGCCACGATGGTGACCGCCGGTGTCTACATGATCGCCCGCCTGCAAGCCCTGTTCTTCCGCGCAGAGGTCACCTTGAGCGTGATCGCCGCGGTCGGTGCCCTGACCGCGTTCTTTGCCGCGACCATCGCGCTGGTCGAGCATGACCTGAAGCGCGTCCTCGCGTACTCCACGATCAGCCAGCTCGGATACATGTTCCTCGCCATGGGTGTGGCCGCGGCCCCGGTCGGGATGTTCCACCTGACGACGCATGCCTTCTTCAAAGCGCTCTTGTTCCTGGCCGCGGGCAGCGTGATGCACGCGATGCACGATGTGATCGACATGCGCCGGCTCGGAGGTCTCGCTCGGCCGATGCGCTGGACGGCGCTGGGTTTTCTGATCGGCGCGGCCGCACTCGCCGGATTCCCGTTGACCTCTGGCTTCTTCAGTAAAGACCTCATCCTAGAGCGCGCATTCGCCCACGCGGAAGGTGGGCTCACCTTGCTGCTCTGGATCGCCGGCGTCCTGACCGCATTTGTGACGGCCCTCTACATCACGCGGGCGGCGATCCTGACCTTTGCTCCACCGCCTTCCCATCAGGATCATCCGCATGAAGCGCCGCCTACTATGACCTGGCCGATGGCTGCGCTCGCAGCATTGGCGCTTGGAGGCGGGATCCTTGGGGCGCAGGCAGCAGGCGCACCCCTGTTGCACGCGCTTGATGCGTTCTTTCACGTTGAAGAATCGGGCGCCGCCAAGTCCGTGCCGGCGCTCGCGCTGACTATCGTGTCAGCCACCGCCGCACTGCTGGGGATCCTGGCGGGGTTCGGGCTGTACCGCGGTCGCCGGGACGTCTCCCTGGGCGCGCTGGGCAATCTTTTTCGGCGTCAATGGTTCGTCGAGGACCTCTACGAGGTGGTGATTGTCGAGCCATCGAAGCGCCTTGCGCACTTTCTTGCTGGAACCGTGGACCTTCAGATCATCGACGGCACGGTGAACGGCGTTGCGGCCGGCTTCAAGCGTTCGAGTGCGGCGCTGCGAAGGGTGCAGACGGGATACGTCCGGAACTATGCCGCCGTCGTGCTGGCCGGGACCGTGCTGCTGCTCGGATACTGGCTGACACGATGAATAGCGGGAACGCGGGAACGCGGGAACGCGGGAACACGAAACCACCATGCTAACTGTCCTCATTTTCCTACCGGTTCTGGGCGCCGTCATCGTGGCGCTGATCGACAGGAGTCGCGATCCGCTGCTCCGCTGGATCGGACTCGGCGC
>JAIBHM010000022.1 GCA_020028535.1 Armatimonadota bacterium
AGATCCACCTGCAGCGTGCGCAGGTCGCGGTTGTTGATGCCGATCATGTCGGCGCCGGAATCCAGCGCCAGCGCCACCTCGTCCGGCGTATGCACCTCGACCAGCGGCGCGAGGCCGCGATGTCCTGCCTGCCGCAGATATGAGCGCAGCGAACCCTCGAGCAATGACGCGATCAGCAGCACCGCCGCCGCCCCGGCCGCGCGGGCTTCATCGATCTGGTAGGGGTCGATGACAAATTCCTTGCACAACACCGGCAGCCGGACCGCCCGGGCCACGGATGCCAGCGACTCCCACGAACCGTGAAAGTACTTTGCATCTGTCAGCACCGACAGCGCTGCGGCCCCGCCTGCCTCGTAGGCGCGGGCCACGCTGACCGCGTCGAACCCGCCTCGAATGGTGCCTGCCGACGGGGAAGCGCCCTTGATCTCTGCGATGATCGAGAGGCCCGGTCTTCGAAGTGCCGCTCGAAAATCCGGCGGTTCCGGCGCATGCTCGGCTGCGGCGGCGACATCGCCCGCCGCACGTCTCCTCAGGCGCTGCGCGAGTTCCGCTTTCTTGTGCGCGACGATCTCGTCCAGGATCACGAGACCGCTGCGCGGGTATGGGCCCGCAGAGCTTCGAGTTTCTCGTACGCCGCTCCTGAGGCGATCGCCCGGCGCCCCAGCTCCACGCCTCCCCGCCAGTCATCCGCGATTCCCGCGGCCACCAGCGTCGCGGCCGCGTTCGCCAGGACGATCTCCTGCCGGGGTCCGGCCTCGCCGCGCAGCACGGCCGTGGTGATCGCCGCGTTTTCGTCCGGTTTGCCCCCTGATATCTGCTCCGGATCAGTCGTGCGCAACCCCAGATCATCGGGGGTGATGGTGTAGGTTCGCACCGATCCATTGCGCAGTTCCGACACCTGTGTCGGGCCCACCGTAGAGACCTCGTCGATCCCGTCCAGGCCGTGCACGACGAAGGCGCGCCGCGCGCCCATCTCGCCCAACACGCGCGCCATGATCTCCGTCAAATCCGGATCGTAGGCGCCGACGACCAGGTAGTTGGCGTTCGCAGGGTTCGTCAGCGGCCCCAGAATGTTGAAGACCGTCCGGATACCGATTTCTTTCCGCGGTCCCACCGCATGCTTCATGGCGGCGTGGTAAATCGGCGCAAACAGGAAGCCGATGCCGATGTCCTCGATCGAGCGCCGGACGACTTCTGGCGGGACCTGGATCTGCACACCCAACGCCTCGAGCACGTCGGCCGCTCCCGACAGCCGTGAGACTGCCCGGTTCCCGTGCTTGGCGACGTAGCCGCCGGAGGCGGCCACGACGAAGGCCGTTGTGGTCGAGATGTTGAAGGTGCTCAGCCGATCGCCCCCGGTCCCCACCACGTCGATCAGGACCTCCGCATTGGGGGTGATGCGCTGGGCGCGTTCCCGCATGGCGCGCGCGAACCCGGCGATTTCGTCAACCGTCTCGCCCTTCATCCGCAGCGCCGTGATGAGCGCGGCGATCTGCGCCGGCGTCGCCTGGCCGTCCATGACCTGGCCCATGGCCGCCCATGCTTCGGCTTCGCTGAGATCCTGGCGGCCGACGAGCTTCTTGATGGCGTCCTTGATCTCCATCGCCGTCTCCTTGTCAGCCGACCGCCACTCGCGCGAGTCGAAGAAAGTTCCGGAGCAACTGCTTCCCCGGCGCCGTGAGGACCGATTCGGGATGGAACTGCACGCCCTCGATCGCTGCCTGACGGTGGCGAACGCCCATGATTGTTCCGTCCGCAAGCTCGGCCGACACTTCGAGCACCTCGGGGAGCGTCTCACGGTCGATGATCAGGGAGTGGTACCGCGTGCCGGTGATCGGATTCGGCAGCCCTTCGAAGATCGTGCGCCCGTCGTGGCGGATCTCGGAAACCTTTCCATGCACCGGCTGCCGGGCGCGGATGATCCGGCCACCGAAGGCGGCGCCAATGCACTGATGGCCGAGGCAGACCCCGAGGATAGGGATGCTCCCGGCGATCTCGGCGATGACGGGCATTGAGACCCCCGCCTCCTTCGGGGTACATGGGCCGGGCGAAATTACCACGGCCTGTGGCCGCAGGCGGGCAATGTCGCCCGCCTGCAACTCGTCATTTCGGAAGACGCGGATATCGTCGGTCATCTCGCCGAGGTACTGGACGAGGTTATACGTGAAGGAGTCGTAATTATCGATGACCAGAATCATGGATCCCTGCGGCCCTTCGGGCCTCGCGATGACATCCCGACGCGCTCGATCGCCCGCACCAGCGCCTTCGCCTTGTTCACGGTTTCCACGTACTCGCGTTCGGGCACCGAATCGGCCACGATGCCCGCGCCCGCCTGAATATACGCGCGGTCGCCGGTCATGACGATGGTCCGGATCGTAATGGCCGTATCCATGTTGCCCGAGAACCCCAGGTACCCGACCGCGCCCGCGTACGGGCCGCGGCCGATCGGTTCCAACTCATCGATGATCTCCATCGCCCGCACCTTCGGCGCTCCGGTCACCGTGCCGGCCGGAAAGCAGGCGCGCAGCACGTCGACCGCATCGAGCCCCTCCCGCAGGCGGCCCTGCACGTCGGAGACGATATGCATGACGTGCGAAAAACGTTCCACGGCCATCAGGTCGGTCACGCGCACGGTGCCGTACTCGCAGACCCGTCCGAGGTCGTTGCGGCCGAGGTCCACGAGCATCACGTGCTCCGCGCGCTCCTTTTCATCGGCCAGCAGCTGAGCCTCCATCGTGAGGTCGTCGCTCTCGGTCGCCCCACGCGGCCGCGTCCCGGCGAGCGGGCGCGTCTCCACCACGCCGTCCTCCAGACGGACGAGCAGTTCCGGCGACGAGCCGATGATCTTCACCGCGTCGAAATCCAGGAAGAACATGTACGGCGACGGGTTTACCGTGCGTAGCGCGCGGTAGATGTCGAGACCGTCGACCGCCTGCAGCCCCATCGAAAACCGCCGCGACAAGACGACCTGGAAGATGTCGCCGGCTTTGATGTACTCTTTGGCGCGATCCACCGCCTCGAGAAATCCCGCCACGGGCATGTCCGTGTCCATGATCGGCTCCACCCGCCCCGCGCCGTTCGGGGGCAGGAGCGGCGAGCGCAGCCGCTCGTACAGGCGCTCCACTTTCTCGACGGCCTGCCGGTACGCCGCACCGCCGTCGTCATCC
The DNA here is from genome assembly GCA_020028535.1 of Armatimonadota bacterium. Classification (GTDB taxonomy): domain Bacteria; phylum Sysuimicrobiota; class Sysuimicrobiia; order Sysuimicrobiales; family Kaftiobacteriaceae; genus Kaftiobacterium. Next base: position 3,168 of record JAIBHM010000022.1, read on the forward strand.
ACCAGGGCGTTGGCGACGATCTTCATCGTGTGGCGAACGTGGTCGAAGATGACGACGGTGTCCGCGACGACAAGGTAACAGGTGGGCAGACCGAGATCGTCGCGCGGCCGGTCCGGCAGGTCTTCCCACGAACGCACCAGATCGTAGCCGAAGTACCCAACCGCGCCGCCGGAGAAGCGGGGCAGCGCCGGATCGGCGACGAGCCGGTGCCGGCCCAGAATCTCCCGTGCCACCTGGAGCACGTCCCCGGTTCTGGTCTCCACCTGGTCGCCCTGGCGGATCTGTATCTGGTTGCCGCGCGCCGTGATGATCATCATCGGCCCGCTGCCGATGAATGAGTACCGCCCGATGCGCTCCCCGCCCTCGACACTCTCGAGCAGGAACGCGTTCCCCTGGTCCCGCAGCTTGAGGAATACGGAGATCGGTGTCTCCAGATCCGCCGGCAGCTCGCAGGACACCGGCACGAGATTGCCGGAGCGCGTGCGGCTCAGGAACTCCGTCTTGCTGGGGGCGACATCCAGCACCCAGGCCATTACTCGCCCTCCTCTACGCGGCGGTGCGCACGCTCCAGCATCCCCTTGAGGTCGGCGCCCGCGTCGAGGGCACGATCAAGGCGATCGAGTTCCGTCCGCAGGCTCCCAATCGCGCGCCGGATCGCCGCGGCGTTACCCGCGCAGATCTGCGTCCAGAGCTCCACCGGGCTCGCCGCGAGGCGAGCCAGACCGCCGAATCCCGGGCCCCGCAACTGCAGCGCCTCTTCCGCGGCCGCATTCACCGCGGCGATGGCCAGCAGATAGGGGACATGGCTGACCTGAGCGACCAGCTCATCGTGCTGCTGCGCGCTCAACACAACGGGGTTCATCCCCATGCCCTTGGCCAGCGCGGAGACCATCTCCACGGCTTCCGCGTCGCTCACCGCGGTTGGCGTGACGATGAACGGCCGTCCCACAAGCAGTCCCGCGTCGGCCGCCTGCGGTCCGGAGCGTTCCGATCCCGCCATGGGGTGACCGCCCACGTAGCGTACGAGCCGGGGCAGACGTTGTTCCAAGTCGCTGACAATTCCGGCCTTGGTGCTGGCCACGTCTGTGAGGATGCTGCCGGGGCGGAGGGCCTCGGCCGCCTTCAAGGCCGCGCCCACCACCGCATCAGGCGGGACCGCGATGACCACGAGGTCCGCTTCACGCAAGGCGTCAAATGAGGTGCCCCCCTTGTCGAGGGCGCCGCGGGTCCTCGCGGCTTCCACCGCGGTCTCATCCACGTCCACGCCCACGACGCGCGCCGCAACGCGCCGCTGCCTGATCGCCAGGCCGATCGAGGTGCCGATGAGCCCGGTCCCGACAATGCCGACGGTTCGTGTCCCGAGCATGACTACCTCAACGCCGCCGGCGCCTGCACGCGCCGGCCGAGCGCGGCCGCGAGCGGGATCAGCTCGGCCATCAGCCGGCTGAACGAGTCCGGCGTCAGTTGCTGGGGCCCGTCGCTGAGCGCCTTCTCCGGCTCCGGGTGGACCTCGACGATCAGCCCGTCGCTCCCGGCGGCAACCGCGGCTTTCGCGAGCGGCGGGACGTACTTCCACTTGCCGCTCGCCTGGCTCGGATCGACGATGACCGGCAGGTGTGTGAGTTGTTTGAGCACGGGGACGGCAGAGAGATCGAGCAAGTATCGCGTGTAATTGTCGAAGCCGCGGATGCCGCGCTCGCAGAGGACGATGTCGTAATTGCCCTCGCTCATGACGTACTCGGCAGCCAGGAGCAGCTCTTGGATCGTCGCGCTGGGCCCGCGTTTGAGGAGCACAGGGCACTTCACGCGGCCGGCCTCGCGCAGCAGGGTGTAGTTCTGCATGTTGCGCGCGCCGATCTGGATCATGTCCGCGTATTTGACGACGAGCATGAGCTGTGCGGCGTCCATCGCCTCGGTCACGACCGGCAGGCCCGTCGCCGCCCGCGCTTCGGCCAGGTAGCGCAGGCCCTCTTCCTCCAGACCCTGGAAGCTGTACGGCGAGGTCCGCGGTTTGAAGGCCCCACCGCGCAGCATCACGGCGCCGGCGGCTTTCACCCCGCGCGCCGTCTGCAGGATCTGGTCCCGGCTCTCCACCGAGCAGGGACCTGCCATCACCACGACAGAGCCGTCGCCGATCCGCACCCCACCGACGTCGACGATCGTGTCGTGCGGCCGAAACTCACGGCCGACGAGCTTGAACGGCTGGAGGATCAGGACGACCCTTTCCACTCCCCCCGACGCCTCGAGGGACTGGCGGAGCAGCTCCTTCGTGTGGCTGTCGCCCACCACGCCGATGATAGTGCGCTCCACACCGGCGGAGATGTGGCTGCTCAGCCCTGCGTCCTGGATCTTTCTCACGATTTCGTTGATCTGCTCGCGCGTCGCGCGCGGCTCCATGACGACGATCATCGTGCACCTCCAAACACAAAACCCCTCACCCCATTGTAGGGGCGAGAGGTCCATGAGCGCTCCCGCGGTGCCACCCGGCTTCCGGACCTGATGAATGCGTCCGGCGCTTTGACAAGACCGAGCTCGCTCGATCCTGCTCTCCTAAGGTTACGGAGGAGATCTCCGGCGCAGCCTACCTGTCAGGTTCGGTGCGCGCCTCCCGGGTCCATTCGCCGCTCTGTAACTGCCGCGTTCTCACCGGCAGCGGCTCTCTCCGAAGTCCTCGGAGCGGGTACTCCTCCCGATCATCGGCCGATCTATGCTTTTTGGAAGTACGGAGATTATAGCACAGAAGTCAAGGAAGGCGTGTCGGCTCCCGGTGATAGGGCTGTCAACGCGGCGCCGTAGGCTCAGGCCCATGACCAGCACATGGGACGCGGCCGCAAACTTGGTCGCGCTACCCGCTCCGGGCAATCTGACCAGAATGATCGGCACGTCAGTCTTCGCGTGGACCGGCGATGTCCTGGACGCGGTCGAGCGCTGATTTCGCGGCTGTGACTTCATCCGGACCAGGATGGTGAGGTGAGTATCTGACGCGCGTGTATGCGTCTGTCAGCGCCGAGATATCGGCGGCGCCGTCGGGGAGTGCGGACGTCAGTCTCGGCTGGTACTCCAAGGGCGTCTCATAGGTCCCCACGCCGAGTCCCCAAACGCAGAAGTTCCCGGTAGATGGCCCGAATGGCGGACGTTTCGAAGAGGTCGGCCTCCGCGGGCGACGCCTGCAACCTCGCCCACAGCGAGCGCCAGGCGTTGCGCAATCCCGCCAGCAGCGACTGCGGGTCCCACACCGACTCGCGCTCATCATCGCCCGCTTTGCGCGCCTTCCGCCGGGCGCGCACCACGGCGATCGCCACCAGGATGATGAGCAGGGCAACAACCAACAGCACGATCCCCCATCGCGCGCTGCTGACGACCGTCGGCGGCAGATCTCGCAGGAGGGCGGAGAGGGGTTGCTCCAACCTCTCCGGGGGCTGGACACCCCGTATCCTCCACGGCAGGCGAGAGATGACAAATACAATCGCCTTGGCGATGACCAGCGCTACGGCGAACACGGCTAGGAAGATCACCTCGACCACCGGCTCCAGCGGTCGGAGCACCTGCAACATTACCGGGCGGAACTGGATGTTGAGCAAGCCGGACATGAATGCCGCGCCCGAGAGGATCAGCCCGACGACGGCGACGAGCAGCAGCAGCCAGTGGCGGTTCGCGGCCAGGGCCTGCGTCTCGTCGGCCTGGCTTTCTTCCCAGATCGTGAGCAGGCGGGTCACCGCGAGCATGACGAGGCTGAGGGAGAAGAAACCCAGCAGATACGTAGGCGCGGATTGCGCCGCGGTAAAGCCGCGTGAGTCACCGTAGACTACGAAGAGAATGACGAAGGCGATGGTCCACCCTACGCCGCGGCGGAACGCCCGGTCGACCTCGAAGTGAGTAAATTCGCGCTCTCCGAGCACCACACCGCGCCACCAGAGCAGGGTGGCGGTGAGTGCGCCCATCGTGGACGGCAGGATGACAGGGAGCGCGTCATGGGCCGAGCGCATCAGCGCGACGATCCAGCGCAGATCGTAGGCGGCTGCCTCCGGATAGTACGTCAGCTTCACGGCGCACAGCCCCGCGATGATCCCGGCGGCGACGACGGCGACGCGTGCCCGGATGAGCGGCCAGGGCTGCGAAAGCGCAACGCGCACAACGGTATATCCGAGGGCGAGCAGGCCGAACGCGGCGATTGGGGGCAGCAGCGGGGCGGCCGGGGGCCCGTAGAACGCCCCGGTCAGCAGCAGCATCCACGGATACACCCAGCAGAATTCGATCGCGATCGTTGAGAGCGGCAGCGCCTTCCGGAGAACCCCAAATCCTCCGCGCCACTCGGTGCTCACGCGGTACCCTCGGCGCGAAGATCGAGTCCCTCCAGCGCCTTCCATCCTCGGTCCGCGGAGACGCGGTAATAGGGGTGCGGGAGGCCGCCCGCGTCAGCGTCGTCGCCGACCAGCACGACCGCCGTTCCATGTCCCGCTTCGCGCAAACGCGAAAGGCCGGCCGCGAGCGGAGGATCAGTCACCGCCGTCACGACGACGGCCGTCGTCCCCCACGGCAGCGCTGTGGCCTCGAGCTGCATCAGATCTCCGATCGGCATGACTGGAGTGGGGAAGACTTTGGCCAGGGCCTCGAGCATGGTCGCGAGGTGTGTGCTCCCCGGCGCGGGCGGGATGCGGATCCAGCGCAGCCCTTGAGGGAGATACCCGTTGGCGTACAGGCCGGTGAGGTGGCCTTCCTCAATCGCCCAGCTGGCGATCGACGCCGCCGTGAGGATGTTGATCTCGAGCAGGGCGCGCACAAACCCGCGGTATTCGGCGTATTTCCCCAGCGTATCCAGATTGAGGAAGATGGCGAACCGATGGCTGGTGGTCGCCTCGTACAGTTTGCTGCGCAGCTCCTGCGATTTGGCCGTGGCCTTCCAGTGAATCCGGCGGATGGGATCGGTCTGCTCGTAACTCCGGGCCCCCACGATCCGCGTCGGATCGTCCAGCAGATGGCGCCGCGCGGTGAGATCGCCGAGCGGATGGAGTGCCGGAAACCCGAGCGCGTCCAGCGGTACGACCCTCGGATACACCAGGAGGTAGTCGGTCTTGTCCACGTCCGCGCCGCGCACCGTGAAGCCAAAGATGTCACCTGAGCGAAGGCGTGCCGGCCCCAGCGGAAAGAATCCGCGGGCGTTGCAGCGGACCGTGAAGTGCCTGCGCACCCTCTCGTACCACCGCACGCTGAACAGGTTCACCAGGTGCTGGCGGCGCTGCCGCGTGCTCGGGATGACCCGGCCCTTCAGCAGCTCGAGCTCTTGCGGCAATTCGTCGATCACTTCGAGCCACGCCAGCGGGAGCGGCTTGCGGTTGGTCACCTCCATGGTGAAGGTGATCGTCTCTCCATAAAACGCCCGCCGCGGCGTGAAGGAACGGCGGTACTCGACGCGGGCCAGGCAATACCTGTCCCAGAGGTACGATGCGCCGGCGCTGAGCAAGACAATGAACCCGATGAGAAACGCGAAGCCGTGGCGCGCCAGGACCCCGATGATGACGAGGACCCAGCCGATCAGGAGCCAGCCCTGCGAGTACATGGGGGCTATTCTGCCTCGACCGGCGCCGGGACCGACCTCAGGATCTCTTGCGCGATCTCGCGCGCGCCGCGCTCGCGCAACCTGGCCTGGGCCGTCATAATCAGACGGTGGGAGAGAACGTACGGTGTGAGCTCCTTCACGTCATCCGGCAGTACGTGTCCCCGCCCGCGGATCGCCGCAAGCGCCTGCGCGGTCCGGTACAAGCCCAGGCTGCCGCGGGGGCTTGCGCCCAGCTCGATCTCCGGGTGGTTTCGTGTGGCTCGCACGATACTGACGATGTACTCCTCGACCGCAGGGCTGATGTGCACCGAGCGCACCTCGTGCGCGAGGTGGATAATCTCGTCTGGCGATGCGACCGGTTCCAGATTATCCAGGGGATTCCCCACACGGAACCGCCGCAAGATCTCCGCCTCATCACCTGCACTCGGATAGCCGACCGGAAGCTGCAGGAGGAACCGGTCGAGCTGCGCCTCAGGCAATGGGAATGTCCCCTGCAGCTCGATCGGATTCTGCGTCGCCAGCACCATAAACGGCCGGCCCAGCGTCACCGTGCCGGTCTCCAGCGTAACCTGCCGCTCCTCCATGCACTCGAGCAACGCAGCCTGCGTGCGCGGTGTGGCGCGATTGATCTCATCGGCCAGCAGGATGTTCGTAAAGACGGGGCCGGGACGGAACTCGAACTCTTGCGTCTTCTGATTGAAGAAGTGCAGGCCGATGATGTCACTCGGCAGCAGGTCCGGGGTGCACTGCAAGCGCCGGAAGGTGCATCCCAGCGTCCGCGCGAGCGACTTCGCCAGCATCGTCTTCCCGATACCCGGCACGTCCTCGATCAGCAGGTGACCCTCAGAGAGCAGCGCAGCCAGCGCGAGCTCGATGACCTGCTCCTTGCCGACGATCACACGGCTGATGCTGTTGCGCAGCGCCTGGGCAACCCTCGTCACGTCAGCCATTGCTGCCCGCCCCCGACACCACCGGCTTTCTCCCGGTCACCGCCCCGAGCGTCTCAAAGAACCCGGGGAACGAGAGCGCTACCGATTCGGCGCCGCGGACCGTGACGGGCTCTTCCGCCAGCAGCCCGGCGACGGCAAACGCCATCGCCATGCGATGATCACCGGCGGCATCGACGGTCCCGCCTCGCAGGCGGCCGCCCTCGATCTCCATGCCGTCCGGACGCTCTTGCACCCTCGCGCCGAGGGCCCGCAGTCCGGTCACCAGCACGCCGATGCGGTCCGATTCCTTGACCCGCAGTTCCGAGGCGTCCCGGATCACGGTGCGGCCCTCCGCAACTGCGGCGAGGATGCAGAGTACAGGGAGTTCGTCGATGAGGCGCGGGATCAGCGTTCCGTCAATCGTCATCCCGTGCGGGCGCCGTCCGCGGATCGAGACGTGGCCTACCGGTTCCCAGGACTGATCTCGCACCCCCTCGACAACCGCAGGTGCGCCCATGGCACGGAAAACGTCGAGCACACCCGTGCGGGTCGGATTCACACCGACATTTTCAACGGTCAGCTCTGAACCAGGGATCGCCGCCGCCGCGGCCAGGAAGAATGCCGCGGAAGAGAGATCGCCGGGGACAATGACCCGGCTTCCCCGCGGAACCGCAGGCGTCACCGTCGTGCGGTTGCCGCTTCGACGTACCGGCACTCCGAACCCCGCGAGCATTCGCTCGGTGTGATCCCGCGTTGGGGTTGGTTCGATCACAGTCGTCTCTCCACCGCCCAGTATGCCGGCCAGGAGCACCGCCGACTTCACCTGGGCGCTCGCTACCGGGACCTCATACGTTACCCCGCGCAGCTCCGCACCCATGATCCGAAGCGGCGGGTACCGTCCCTCACGCGCGCCGACGTGGGCGCCCATTCTGCGGAGCGGGTCGGCCAACCGATCCATCGGACGGCGGCGCAGAGATTCGTCGCCGTCGAGCTCCGCAGTAAACAGTTGCGCGGCAAGCACGCCGGCCAGCAGGCGCATCGTGGTTCCCGAGTTGCCCGCATCAAGTACGTGGGCCGGCTCAGAGAGCCGGCCTGCGGCTCCGTGGATCACGAGCTCCCCCTGATCGTCCTCGATACGCACACCGAGGTCTCGGAGGCAAGCCAATGTCCGCAGGCAATCCTCGGCCTGGAGGAAGTTGCGGACTGTCGTCACGCCCGAGGAGATGGCGCCGATGATCGCGGCGCGGTGGGAAATGGACTTGTCACCGGGAACGCTGATGCGACCTGAAAGACGGGAGACGGGGGCGACGGTGACGTCCATGCGTTCGGCGGGACTCAGGAGCGGCGTTCCTTTAGATCCGGCCGCAACGCGGTGGCGCCCCGCAGGTACACGTGTACAACTTCTTGCTGGGACCGGGAAGTATTCCAGAGCATGAGCACGCGGATGCAGTGCTGCGGCGCCCCCGGCACCGCCACTTCCGTCGCGGACATCAGCGGCACCATCGCCCACTTCAGCCGGCGCGCCGCCTCCGCGGGGAACGTGGCAGTGAGATCGGGAGTGGAGGTAAAGATGATCGCAGCGATCTCGTCGGACTCCACGCCGTTCGCATGTGCCATCTGCTGCAGCAATTCGACCGTCACCTGCACGATGGGGTCTTCAGCGTTGGCCTCGGACGTCGTGGCGCCGCGGATACCGCGAATGTGCATGGACTACCGCGCCTCACTGCGGATCAGCTCGATGGCCGCGCGCAACCCGAGCACGAAGCTGTTGGCGCCGAACCCGAACACCATCCCCTTGCATGCCGGCGCGAGCGCGAGGGTGGAACGGAATTCCCCGCGCGCCAGTACGTTGGTCATGTGCACTTCGATCACGGGGATCCTGATGGCGGCGATGGCGTCCCGCAGTGCGTAGCTGTAGTGAGACAATGCGCCGGCGTTGAGCACGACGGCTGCAACCGTCTTGCGGGCGGCCTGCAACCGGTCGATGATGTCGCCTTCGCTGTTGGACTGGAAGAACTCCACCTCGACGTCCTCGCGCGACGCCAGCTCGCGCAGGCGCGAGTTGATCTCTTCCATGGTGTCGCGACCGTAGACCTGGGGCTCGCGCTCACCGAGCAGGTTGAGGTTGGGCCCGTAGACGACGAGGACCTTGGCCACCGAGCACCTCCGCCAGCAGAGCGTCCGGCACTTCCTGTTCGCGCCGCAGTTGGCCGATGCCTACCAGCATCGGCCAGCGCACCACGCCGTCTCTGACCTTCTTGTCGAGCGCCAGCGCCCGCCAGACCGCCTGACGGCTCACCGCGCTCAGCTTCACGGGGAGCCCGGCGCGGGCGATCAGCGTGTTCTGCCGGTCGACGGTCTCTCCGTTGACCAGGCCGAGCCGCTGCGCCAGGCGGGCTTCGAGCGCCATGCCGATCGCAACCGCCTCCCCGTGGGTGAGTCCCCGGAAGCCCGCGGCGGCCTCGACCGCGTGGCCGATGGTATGACCGTAGTTGAGAATCTGGCGCTCACCGCGCTCCCCTTCGTCCGTCTCCACGATCCGTGCTTTGAACGCCGCGCAGCGGGCGATGACTTCGACCAGGGCCTTCGTATCGAGACGCAGCACCGCCCCAAGATGCTCCTCGAGAAATTCGAAGAGGTCGGAATCGCCGATCACGGCCGTCTTGATCACCTCGGCGATCCCGCTGCGGAGTTCCCGCTCAGGCAGCGTGGCCAGGAAACGCACGTCGGCAATGACCGCTGACGGCTGATAGAAGGCGCCGACCAGGTTTTTCACGCGTGCGTGATTGATCCCCGTCTTGCCGCCGATGCTGCTGTCAACCATCGCCAGCAGCGTGGTGGGCACTTGAATGAGACGGATGCCGCGCATGTACGCCGACGCGACGAAGCCGCCGAGGTCGCCAACCACGCCGCCTCCGAGCGCCACGAGCGCGCTGTGGCGATCGAAGCGACCGCGCGCCAGGCGGGTGAACAGCGCCCCGGCGTAGGCGAGGCTCTTGGACTGTTCGCCCGCCGGCACTTCCAGCAGGACGGGCTCGAATCCCCACGATTTGAGCACGCCCTGCAGCCGGTCGCCTCCGGCGCGGAGGATGTTGCGGTGCGTGAGCAGCGCGACCTTGCGGCCGGCGCCCAGCGCGGCGAGATCGACCGGGACCAGCGGAAGAATACCGTCACCGACATGCACGGGATACGTCCGTTCATCGAGGCGAACGGGGATCGTACGGCGCTCCTTGCGGGTGAGGAAGTCAAACACAACGTCAGCGACGCGTTCGGGGCTTGCCACCGATACGTCGATCAACACGTCCGCGTCGCGATAGAGGGGCCGGCGCTGATCGAGCAGGCGGGCGATATTCCCCCGGACGTCTCCCCGCAGCAGCGGGCGCCGCTCGCCGTCGCTGAGCCGCTTGAGCAAGACGTCCACCGGCGCGGTCAGAGAAACGATCCACCCGTGCTCACGCAGGCGGCGCATGTTGTCCGGCCGCAGCACCACGCCTCCTCCGGTGGCAATGACGGCGTCGCGTTTCCGCGCGGCCTCCGCAATCACGAAGGCCTCGCTGCGCCGGAAGTACTCTTCGCCCCGACGCGCAAAGAGCTGCGCCACGGTGGCGCGCTCCTTCGTCTCTACCCGGCGGTCGGTGTCGATGAACGTCCACCCTAGCCGGCGCGCCAGGATCTGACCGACGGCGCTCTTGCCGGTTCCCATGAACCCGATGAGGACGATGTTCCGCATCACATGTCCCGCAGGCGGCGACGGTAGACGTCGTATGCCGCCCGGATGTCGGCCATCGAATCCGATCCAAACTTCTCGAGGAACGCGTCCGCCAGAACGACGGCCACCATCGCCTCGCCCACCACGCCGGCAGAAGGGACGGCGCAGACGTCGCTGCGCACCACGGCGCCCTTCACGGGTTCCTTCGTTGTGATGTCCACGGACCGGAGCGGGGACATCAGAGTGGAGAGGGGTTTCATCGCGCCGCGGATCACGAGTGGTTCCCCGGTCGTGACGCCGCCTTCGGTCCCGCCCGACCGGTTCGTCTCACGATAGAAGCCGCGCTCACGCCCATACTGGATCTCGTCGTGCGCGCGCGAGCCGGGCGTGCGCGCGATCTCGAACCCCTGGCCAACCTCGACGCCTTTCACGGCATGAATGGACATCACCGCCTGGGCGAGACGTCCGTCGAGTTTGCGGTCCCAGTGAACGTAACTGCCCAGGCCCGGCGGGACCCTGAGTGCGACCACTTCGAACACGCCGCCCAGGGTGTCGCCCTCCTTTTTGGCCCGCTCAATCGCCTCGCGCATCCGCGCTTCGGCAACATGATCCACACAGCGAAGCTCCGACTCTTCGGCCACGGCGGGAATGTCTTCCCATCGCTCGGGTCGCAGGCTGATCGCCACGCCGCCGATCTCCACGACATGGCTGAAGACGCGGACGTCAAACTCGGCGAGGAGCTTGCGGCACACCGCCCCGACGGCGACGCGCGCCGCGGTCTCACGCGCGCTGGCCCGTTCGAGGGCGCGGCGAACGTCGCGAAAACCGTACTTCATCGCGCCGGCAAGATCCGCGTGGCCGGGGCGTGGGCGCGTCAATTCCGGCTCGCCGGTGCGCACGTCGCGGTTCTCGATGCGCAGCGCGAGCGGGCCACCGATCGTCTCCCCGCCCATCAGCCCTGAGACGATCTCCGCGCGATCCGGCTCCAGCTTCATGCGGACGCTGCGCCCGTACCCGAGCTGCCGTCGCAGCATGTGCGTATTGATGTCGTCTTCGCTGAGCGACAGGCCGGCCGGGAGGCCCTCGATGACGGCCGTGAGGGCCCTGCCGTGCGATTCACCCGCGGTCAGGAATCTCAGCATCCACAGCCCTCATCATCACGTCCACCGGCGCGGGCTGGCCCGTCCACAGCTCAAACGAGCGCGCTCCTTGATGTACGAGCAGCGATAACCCGCTCACTGCCGCGGCGCCGGCTTCCCGGGCCGAGGTCAGCAGTTCCGTCCACTTCGGAGTGTATACCATGTCCAGCACCGTGATGCCCCGGCGCAGATGCGCACGGATCGCGTCCAGCCACGGCGCCCGACCACCCAGGCCGCCCATGGCGGCGGACATCGTCGCGCTTGTGGCCTGGACGATGATGTCGGCCTCTCGCGCGAAATGCACGGCCGACGACGCGTCGAGCGCGCCGGCGGCCACATCACACGCGCGCACCGCGGCAGCGACCTGCTGAGCGAGTTTCTCCGCGCGTGAGGGCGTCCGGTTCAGGATCACGACCTTCGCTGCTCCCGCCTGCGCCAGGCCGAAGGCCGCCGCCCGTCCTCCGCCGCCCGCACCAAGCACCAGGCAGCGACCGCCGGGAACACGCGCCCCACCTGCGCCCTCCAGCGCATCGAGCACACCCGGCGCGTCGGTGTTGAATCCCACCAGCCGTTCTTCATCGACCCGCACCGTATTCACGGCGCCGATCCGCGCCGCCGTCGCGTCCACCTCATCGAGCAGCGGCACCACCGCCTCTTTGTGCGGCACTGTGACATTGAGACCCATGAAACCGAGCCCCCTGATCCCGCGCACGGCCTGCGGGAGCTCCGCGGGCTGCACGCGGAAGGCGAGGTATGTCCAATTCAGACCGAGTGCGGCGAATGCGGCGTTGTGCATGCGCGGGGAAAGGGAGTGGGCGACCGGATCACCAATGATGGCGACGACGCGCGTGCGCGCATCCGGACCCGTCATTGTGGCGCAATTATAGCAGACAGATCCTCTATGGCATCGGCAGTTTCGGCGCGAGCCTGCTGCAGCAAACCATGCTGCTCTGGGTCTTCTATTTCTACGCGCCCCCCGCGGGGCAGGGATTGCCGGTGCGCCTGAGCGCGTCGCTGCTGGGGATTGCGATGGGCGCGGGTCGCGTCGTGGACGCGCTGGCGGATCCGCCGATCGCCTACCTCAGCGACCGCATCCGCTCGCGCAGTGGACGCCGGCGTCCGTTCATGCTCGTGGGGGCGCCGCTGCTCGCCTTGTCGTTCGCGCTGCTGTGGATCCCCCCACGCGAGCAGCCGGGCATGGCAAACTTCCTCTATCTTGCGACGATGCTCGGCGCGTTCTACTTCCTGTTCACCGTGGTGCTGAATCCCTATACGGCATTGCTGCCGGAGATCACGGCGGGAGGGGAGGGGCGGATTGACATGGCCGCCTGGCAGGCCGGGTTCAGCCTCGCGGGAACAGCGACCGCGTTTGTTGCCTCATCGGCGCTCGCCGACCGCTTCGGGTTCCCGGTGATGGGATTCGTCCTGGCGCCGGTGGGCATGCTGGCCCTATGGACCGCGGCCCTCAGCGTGAAAGAGCAGCCGATCACCGAACCACCCGTGGCCTTCGCGCCCGCCGCACGTGCTGTGCTGCGGAACCGGCCGTTCCAGATCTACCTGCTCGGCCTGTCGTTGCTGTGGTACGGCCTCAGCATGGTAAATCTCTCTACGGCGCTTGTGGTCACCGTCTTGATGGGGCTGCCGCGCAGCGCCGTGGGGACGGTGCTCGCTGTATCGATTGGCCTCACGCTGCTCTCGTTTCCCATCATCGGCCGGCTGGCGAAACGCGCCGGCAAGCGGCGCGCGCTGCTCAGCGCGATGGTGATGGCCGGGCTCGTCGTCCCGCTGATCGGCGCGATCGGCTGGATCCCGCTGCCACTCTCGCGCATCGCGCAGGGGTACATCCTGGTGGCGCTGGCAGGGCCGCCGCTCGCGGCGCTGTTCGTGCTCCCCAACGCCATTCTCGCCGACATCGCCGAGCATCACGGCGCGGTGCTGGGGCACCGCAGCGAGGGCCTCTTCTTCGCGCTCCAAGGGCTGATCTTCAACGGTACGACCAGCCTGGCCGCCGTGACGCTGGGCGTTGTGCTCGAACAATTCGGCTACGCAGCCGGCGGCGATCTCGGGCTGCGTGTGGTCCCGCTCATCGCCGGGGTGTCCGTGGGACTGGGGGCGCTGGTGTTTACGCGCTTTCCAGGTGGGCCGTCTCGTTGATGAGGAGCACGCGGACGCGTGTCCCCCCGTACTCCAAGACGTTGATGCACGCGTTGTGCTGGCGGATACGCCAGTAGCTGGCCAACGGCGCACCGAGCGCGGTGAGAATGACCGACTTGTTCACCCCTCCGTGAGCGACGATGGCCACGGTCTCGCCTTCATGACGTCTCCGGATTTCCTCGAACGCCCTTACCGCCCGAGCGCGCATCTCCTCGATCGTCTCGCCGCCGGGGATCCGGGCGAGATGGGGGGTCGTGTACCACCGATGCACGGCCTCAGCGTAGCGCGCCTCGATCTCAGAGGTGGTGAGCCCTTCCCATTCGCCCACGCGAATCTCGCTCAAGCCGTCTACGCTCATGACGGGGAGACCGTGCGGCGCCGCGATGACGTCCGCCGTCTCCTGAGCGCGGACGAGGGGACTGCTATAGACCGCTCGCAGAGGGGCATGCCGCAGCGCGTCGCGTGTCCGATAGGACTGGTCCCAACCGAGTTCACTCAGCGGAGAGTTGAGCGTCCCCTGGTAGCGCCGCTCGTTGTTCCAGATCGTCTCCGCGTGGCGGATGAGATAGATGCGGGTGAGCGCCACCGACTAGGAGCGGGGGTTGCGTGGCCGGGGGCGTTGCTTCATCGCAGCGAGGTATTGCCGGTAGTAGCGCTCGACGGTGTGATTGTTGATGGTCAGTGAGGGCGATCGCTCCGGACGGATGCCGCCGCTGAATGTCCGCGGGATATGCAGGAGCTCGTGGATGATGACGCGGTCCTGCTCCTCACGCGGCAACCGGTCGAACGCCGGCACCATGAACTCGATGACGTAGTGCGGGGCGAGCTGCAGCGCATCCTGGAACACCGGAGGCAGTCCCCAGATGCGGGCCAGCGCATTCGCCCGGGAGCCTTCCACGCGGACGCACCGCACGCGTTCCGGATCGACGTAGCTGAGGCCGAGGGCCTGCGTGATGCCGCGCAGGCGAGTGTGCACATCTGCCGCCGGATACCACTGCATGGGGAGCCTCCGAAAAACGCACTACTCTGTTTGGCGTTCGGAGGTGGTGAGTCCTCTAGCCGCCCGTGCGCTCGCGAATAGCACCCGCGGTGCGCGAAAGTGGTTTCCAGCGCGGCCGGTCTTCGAGATCGATGCGGCGATAGCAGTCGGCGCAGAGGAACGCGCCGTTCTCGATGGCGGCCTCGTCGGGGTCGAGCACGACGTCGCGCGCGCTGCCCTCGTACCACTGCATGCTATCCCGATTGCCGTGGCGCCCGCACGATACACAGATCAGTTCCGCCATCCCCACACCTCACCCTCAATTATCCCACCGCCAGCGCAATCTCAAGCCGCCGGTTGGTCTTGCCCTTGTTCTCCGTCTTCGTCACAATGAGGCGGCCGATCTCCTGCGTGTTGGCCACGTGGGTGCCCCCGTCGGCCTGGGCATCGAATCCCTCGATCTCCACGACCCGCACTTCGCGAATCCCCGCCGGCACCAGGTTCTTCGCCAGCCGCACGAGGTCCGACCGTTCAAACTCTTCGCGGGAAAGAAAGCGGACCAGGATGCGGCGCTCTTCCTTGATGACCCGGTTCGCCTCCGTCTCGATCGCCGCGATCCGATCTTTGTTCAAATCCTCCAGCGAAAAATCCATCCGCGCGCGGTCCGGGTAGATGGCGCCGCCGGTGACGAGCGCGTTGAACTGTCTGTAGATGACACCGACGAGTACGTGCAGCGCGGAGTGGTGGCGCATGATGGCGTAGCGGCGCTCCCAGTCGAGGGCGCCGCGCACGGCCGCCCCCACGGCAGGAAGTCCGCCGTCGATCACGTGCCATACAGCGTCGCCGTCCTTGCGGATGTCGGTGACCCGGCACTCTCCGCCGTCCCACCTGAGGAATCCCTGGTCCGCCGGCTGACCTCCGCCCCCGGTGTAGAACGCGGACCGGTCGAGCGCCAGACTCTGGCCGGCGTGCGCCTGGACGCTCGCATCGAACTCTCTCCGGTAACTATCGTGCAGGTACAGCAGCTCCGTCATCGGCGCGCCGCCCCCTCGAGCAACTCGCGTACGGAGGCCTGAACAGTCCGCTCTAGCGCTTCAGGGTAGTCAAGCCCGTGGGTGCGGGCCAGTGCAGGAGCGACCTCGAGATACAGCGCCGTCAATACCCGCGCCGCCTCAGCGATCTGCCCGGCCTCGAGCGCCACGAACGTCTCTGCCGCCCTGGCGCGCCAGGACACAGGCAGCACCAGTTCCACCCTGTCGTATCCGCCTCCACCGTACTGCCAGTCCGCATGCATTTGAGCCAGCTTGACGACCTTCCGCCGGAGATCTTCGAGATACGCGGCGGCCGTCCACACCCGGCCGCGGGCGAGATACTTTCCGCAAAGCAGCAGATCGCGCCAGAACCAATAGATCAGGTGCCGCAGTGTCCGGCGCTTCTCCTCATCGGGCGGGAAGTAGTAGGGAAACGTCACCGACTGCAGCATCTGTGTCTTGTCTATCAGAACCTTGTACGGTCCGCCATGAATGTGGTGGGAGTTCGAGGCCGGGGCGAGCGCGAGTTCCCCATAGGGGCCTTCGCCATAGATAAACAGCACCATGTCAAATCCGAACTCTGAGAAGTCCTCGCAGAAGACAGGGTCGCCGAGGCGCTGCATGAACTGCTGCCGATCGCCGAAGAAATCCTGATAGTCCGCATCCGGGGTGATCAGATACAGATCGAGGTCGGAGAAGTCGTCGGCAGTGCCCGCGGCAAGCGACCCACCCAGGAAGGCGGCAACCACACGGCGATCATCGCGACACGCTGCCGTGAAGCGATCGATGAGTCTGGTTCGCGCCTCAGGCGACATCACGCCTCCTCCGCACCGCCCCCGGCGACGACGCGATAGACCACGTCCCGTTCCCATGTGCCGTGCGCCGTCTGTGGCAAGTGTTCCAACTGAAAGAACCGGGCCTCCGCGATCTCCCCAGCGGCTACGGGCAAGCGATCCGCCTCGCATGTGTAATGGAAGAACAAGTGCCAGGGTTCTCCGGGGATAGATTCGATCTCGGCCAGCTCCAGCCGGCCAGGCTGGAGTCCCAACTGCTCGGTCAGGATCCGCGCGACGCAGTTCTCCGGATGCTCGCCGTGTCGGAGGGCGTCCCCGGGCAGACTCCAGCCCGGGTGCCCCGCGGGAGGATTGGTTAGCTGGACGAGGAGCACAGAGCTATCTGAAAGCACGACCACATACGCGGCGAGTGCGTGGACGCCGCATCGCTTCGCGTTCTCCACGGCGGGACCCCTCGCGAAAATCTACGAGGCCAGGTTCTTCTGCACGACAATGAGCCCTTCCGGGCACCACGGATGGTGGCGCCATTCGCGGACTGCGAGCGGGGCGAGGAGCTCGTGGTCGGGCGTAAAGATGACGACACGACCGGCGTGGCCCTGGGCCTGCTCGACAACTTCACCGAAGACAGCCTGCATGCCGGACGGAGAGCCGTCGATGGTGGAGATAATGTACGCATCCTCGTGCCGCGCGAACAGCACGCACGCCTGCGGATCCTCGGATCGTTCCGGACGCAGCGCAAGCGCGGTGCGGTGGTCTTTGATCAGGCCGCGCACGAGCTCAGGGATGAGGCGACGGAAGCGCCATCCGAGTGGGACAAGCTTCTCCCACGCCTGCACCGTCTGCGTACGCTCGAGAAACCGCAGCACCGCAGGCGTCTGCTCCGGCCTGGGCTGCTCCACCGGGGCATCGTAGGGCACGTGCGGCGGACCTGTGGGCACGTCCGTTTCCAGGACCACGGCGCGAAACAGCTGACGATACCCGGCGCGTTCCGCGACCGCCACCGCGCTGTATTCGTGAACCGGGATTGCGGTGCGCATCACCGCGGCGCCGTAGCGGCGGGCGACTCCCTCGGCCTCCCGCACCAGCTGCCCTGCAATGCCTCGGCCCTGCGCCTCCGGATGGACCCGGATTGCCTCCATCCAGGCTTCGGTCTGCCCCACGACACTGACGTGAATGCCCCCGACGGCGCGGCCGCCATCTGTTGCCACGAGGTCGTGGCCGGGCTCCTCGGACCATTCCCGCCATTCCTCGGGAGCGGCTTCACGGCCACCTACGGTGCGGGGAAGTTGCTCGGTGTCTGTGCCGGCGGGGCGAACCGCTACCGCCATCGTCAGATCTAGCGGCCGGAGGGGCGGGGACGCGACCCCATCAGGCGACGCAGATCCGCCATCATCGCGGTCTGCACCAGCAGCGCAAACGCAACGGCGGTGACGCGGACAAACGCGGCGCGGGTGCGCGCGGAGGCGCCGCCGGCTTCGAGCAGGCTGCTGACCACGTGTCCGCCGTCGAGTGGGAAGACCGGCATCAGGTTCATCACCCCGAGGCCGACGTTGATCGCTCCGGCGAGACGGCCAACGGCGCCTGCTCCGCGGTCGGAAGCCTCGAAGAGGGCTGCGAACGTGCCAAGAAACCCGGTGAGGCCCACACCCCGGCCGTCGTCACCAAGCGTCACGGCAGGGTGACGACGCAAGAAATAGAGCAGTGGAACGCCGAGTGCGATGTTGGTCAGGGGACCGGCGAGCAGCATCCCGACGCGCCGTCTCGGCGGGATCTCCTCCACGTCGACTGCGGCGTAACCGCCCAGCGGAAAGGCGCGAACGACCAGGGGCAGGTTCCGGATCTTCCTGCGGAACAGAGCAGGGCCGAAGCCGACCCCGATCTCCTTGACTTTGCCTCCGGCCCGCGCCGCCGCAACGGCGTGGGCCGCCTCATGAACGGCGACCGTCGCCCCGATTACACCGAAAGCCGTGAGGAGCCTCTTCCACATGGCACTACTCCTTCGCAGGTATTCGCGCCAGCGCCGCAATGCGGTCGTCTGCTCCGAGCTTGATGACCCGGACACCCTGGGCCGCCCGACCAAAGATCGAGATCTGGGAGGCAGGGATACGGTTGAAGACCCCTGTGGACGTTCCGAGCAGCACCTCGTCGTCATCTTCGACGGCGCGAACACTGACCACCTGACCGGACTTCTTCGACACATTCAGGTTGATGACACCCATGCCGCCGCGGCTCTTCACCGGGTATTGTCCGATGGGGGTACGCTTGCCGAATCCCAGCTCGGTAACCGTGAGCAAGGTGCTGCCTTCCTTAGCGTCCGCGAGGCCCACGACCGCGTCGCCGCTGCGCAGCCGGATTCCGGTGACTCCGTGCGCGGAGCGGCCCATC
>JAIBHM010000118.1 GCA_020028535.1 Armatimonadota bacterium
CATCGCTCGCTTGGAAGCGGCCGAACCGTTGGCGCAGGTGGCGCAGGCAGAGCAATCTGTCAGGCAGGCCCGGGCCGGTCAGGAGCTCGCGCGGGCGCGACTTGCGGCGACCGTGAGCGGAGCACGATCTCAGGAGCGCGCCCTGGCCGAGAACGCGGTGCGACAGGCGGAAGCGAATTTGAGGAATGCCGAAGCCGAGGCGGCACGGATGCAGCAGCTCTTCGAAGCCGGCGCCGTGAGCCGGCAACAGTTGGATGCAGCATTGCTGCAACGCGACGTCGCCAGCACACAGCTGGAGTCTGCTCGACAGCAGTTGAGTTTGGTGCAGACCGGCGCTCGCCCGGAAGACGTGCGGATGGCGCGGGCTCAGGTCGAGCAGGCGGACGCCGCCTACGCCGCGGCCGTAGCGTCACTTAACCTGGCCCGTGCGCAGTTGAGCAGTGCGACGGTACGCGCCCCGTTTGCCGGCCGTATCGCAGAGATTCCGGTCAGTCTCGGCGAGTTCGTATCGCCGGGGGACAGTATCGCGACGCTGTATGACGACCAGCGGCTCGAGGTCGAAGTCGCGGTCGGAGAGCGCGACCTCCAGCTCGTGCGCCCCGGCGCCGTCGTCACCCTGACGCCCGAGGCGCTGCCGGGCCGTATGCTGCGAGGCGCCGTCCGGCTCGTGCTGCCGGCAGCCGATCCGGCGAGCCGCTCAGCGAAGGTACGCATCAGGCTGATCGATCCACCTTCCGGCCTGCTCCCCGGGACCTTTGTGCGCGCCTCGATCGTGGTGGAGCAGCACGTCGCTGCCCTGGTGATCCCACGGCAGGCGCTGCGCGGTAGCAACGGGGTGGCAGTCGTGCAGGGTGGTGTCGTGCGGCTGCGCACTGTGACGATTGGATTGCAGCACGGAGCACTCGTCGAGGTCACGTCGGGGCTCCGTGAGGGTGAGCAGGTGATTGTGCTCGGTCCAGAAACGCTGAGCGATGGACAGCCGGTCAGGACTGTGGCGCACTGATGTCGCTCTCGGCCCTTTCGATCCGCCGGCCGGTCCTCGTGTTGATGCTCATCACGTTCCTGGCGGTGATGGGACTCATTTCCTACTTCCGTCTGCCGGTGGAACTGTTCCCGAGCGTGCAGTTCCCGTTTGTGACAATCCTCACGTCGTATCCCGGTGCCGGGCCGGAAGAGGTTGAGACGCTCATCAGCAGACCGCTCGAAGAGCAGGTCAGTTCCCTCACGAATGTGCGGCGGGTTGTGTCGACATCGGCCGAGGGATCATCGATCGTCGGCATCGAGTTCAATCTGGGGACGGACCTTGCGGCGGTGACCGCGGACGTCCGACAGCGGGTGGATCTCGTCAAAGGGTCGTTCCCCCGTGACGCCGACGACCCCACCGTTCAGAAATTTGATTTCAGCACGCAGCCGATCATGTTGCTGGGGATGGGGGGCGAACTCGGCGGGTTTGAGTTGCGCCGGCTCGCCGAGAATGTCGTCAAGCCGCGGTTCGAGCGCGTGCCCGGCGTGGCGGCCGTCAACATCACCGGCGGGCGCATCCGCGAAATCCGGATCGAAGTCAGTCAGGACCGGCTACGGGCCCACGGCCTCTCGGCCCTGGACATTGTCAACGCCCTCCAGCGCGAGAACCTCAACGTGCCCAGCGGCATCATCCGTCAGGGCCAGCAGGAGTTTCTCGTCCGCGTCGTCGGCGAGCTCAAGACGCTTGAAGAAATTGCCGACATGGGTATCGCGCGCCCTGGCGCGTTGCCGGTGCGTCTGGGCGACCTCGCCGTGATTCGCGACACATTCAAGGACCCCGATCGGCTCACGCATCTCAATGGTCATGAGAGCGTGGGCATCGGCGTCCAGAAGCAGGCCGGCGCCAACACGGTCAGTGTGGCCGACGGCGTGACCGCGGCGATCGCGCAGCTCAAACCGGCGCTGCCGCCGGGGGTCGACATCGCGGTGGCGCGGGATGACTCGCTCCTCATCCGCGACTCCGTCAACGACGTTCAGGGCAACCTGATCCTCGGCTCGATCCTGGCCACGGTCGTGGTGTTCCTGTTCCTCCACAACATCCGCAGCACGGCGATCATTGCGCTCGCGCTCCCGGCGGCGATTGTCGCCACCTACATCCTCATGTACTTTGCCGGCTTCTCGCTCAACATCATCTCGCTGCTCGGGTTGGCCATCGCGATTGGATTGATGGTCGATAACGCCATCGTGGTCAACGAAAACATCAACCGGCACCTTGAGGAGGAGCGTGATCCGAAGGCTGCCGCCCGGCGGGGCGCGGCGGAGATCGAGCTGGCCGTGCTGGCCAGCAACCTGGCGAACGTCGCGGTGTTTATCCCCATCGCATTCATGCGCGGCCTGGTCGGACAGTTCTTCCGCCAGTTCGGGTTGACGGTCGTGTTCGCCAACCTGTTCAGCATCTTGATTGGATTTACGCTGACCCCAATGCTGTCCAGCCGCTGGCTCCGTCCACAATCCGACGGCGTCGGGGAAACAGGCATTCGCGGGCGGGTCAACCGGTTCTTTGCGCGCTGGGACCGGGCGTACGATCGCTTCGCCGCGCGCTACCGCGGCGCGTTGAGCTGGGCGCTGTTGCACCGCGGACGCGTGCTTCTGATCGCAGGGATCCTCTTTGTCGGCAGCATTGCGCTGGTCGCCTCCCCGCTGATCGGGAAAGAGTTCTTCCCCCAGGGCGACTTCGGGCAATTCCAGGTCGACATCTCACTTCCACCTGGTGTGTCCCTCGCCCAAACCGACCGCGCCACCGCCGCGGTCGAGCAGCAGATCGCGAAATTGAAAGAGGTCGACGCATCCTTCACCATTGTCGGCGGCTCCGATACCGGCTTCGGATTCACTGAAGTCGGCACCCATCGTGCGCAGATCTTCGTCAACCTTGTGCCTCGTGAACAGCGTGCGCGCTCGCATGAGGAAGTGATGGCCGACCTGCGGACGAAGGTGCGTCACGTCGCTGCCGCGACGATCAAGATTGGTGCACAGGGCGTTGCCGGTGGCGCAGCGCCGGTGATGATTGAGGTCACCGGACCCGATCCGGCCGTACTCGATCGCCTGGCGATGCAGGTGAAAGACATCGTGGCGGCCACGCCCGGGACTACAAACGTGGATACCAGCCTGCGGACCGGCAAGACGGAAGTACAGGTCCGGCTGGACCGCGCGCGGCTTGCGTTGTTCGGGCTGTCGACGGCGGACATCGGGGACCAGTTGCGGACCAACATTGAGGGCACGCCGATGACACACTACCGCGTCGCCGGCGACGAGTTTGATATCACGGTCCGCGCGCAAACTGCCGACCGGGACGCGCTCGAGAAGTTGGGCGAGATGCGCGTCGGCGCGGTGAACGGTGCGGCCATCCAGTTGAGTGACGTGGCCACACTGCAGCTTCGGCGCGGTCCGGTCACCATCGACCGGCTCAATCGCCAGCGCCTGGTAAACGTCTATGCCTCCCTGGCGGGTCGCCCGCTGGGGGCGGTCGTCTCCGAGATCCAAGCGAAGATGAGATCTGTGACCGTCCCGCCGGCGTATAGCGTGCGGTTCGGCGGCGAGGCGGAGTTCCAGCAGGAAGCATTTGGGGACATGTTCTTTGCGCTAGGGCTGGGTATGCTGCTCGTCTACATGACGATTGCCGCTCAGTTCGAGTCATTGCGCAACCCGCTGGCGATTATGTTCAGCGTGCCGCTGGCCGGGATCGGCGTATTCCTGATCCTGCTGATCAGCCGCACGACCGTGAACCTGATGTCGCTGCTCGGGATCATCATGCTGGCCGGTATCGTAGTGAACAACGCGATCCTGCTCATCGAGTTTACGACGCAGTTACGCGAGCGCGGGCTGCCGCGACGCGAAGCGCTGTTGCAGGCGGGGCAAACACGCCTGCGGCCCATCCTCATGACCGCGCTCGTGTCGATCATGGGAGGTTTGCCCGTGGCTCTCGGGTTGGGCGCAAGCGGCGCAGAGATCCGGCGCCCGCTCGGCATCGCCGTTCTCGGGGGCATGTTCACTTCCACCTTCCTGACGCTGTTTGTCATTCCAGTGATGTACACCCTGCTCGAGGATCTCCAGCTGCGCGTATGGCGCCGCAGGGCCGTGCCGACCGGTGCCGTTCAGCCCGTCGCCGGAGCGGCAGACGGGGACGACACGCAACCACGGTAGCCTGGTAGCCAGGTAGCGAAAGCATGATTTTTGGCTACCCGGATGGCTGGCTACCCGGCCACCGGTCTTGTGTCGCCCACCAGAAGGCCACGCCGACGGTCGCCCCGCCGAGGTGCGCCAGAGCTGAGACGTTGCTCGCGCCGCTGACCTGTTGGTACGCACCCAGCAGCTGTAACGCTACCCAGAGCAATCCCCAGGCATACGCCGGTATCTGGATCCACCGAAAATAGAGGAAGAACCGGAAGAGGATGCCGAGGCGTGCCTTCGGGAACCGCAGGATGTAGAACGCGAGGATCCCCGAGATCCCGCCGCTCGCGCCGATGACCGGAATCGTGGACCGCGGGTCGAGCGCGATGTGAGCCAGATCGCCGAGTAGCGCCGCACCTGCAACCAGCAGCAAGTACCGCGCCGTACCGAGATAGTCTTCCACGTTGTCGCCGAACACCAGCAGGAAGTACATATTCCCGATGAGGTGCAGCAGGCTGCCGTGAAGCAAGAACGACGTGACGAAGGTCAGCCCACCGTGACGAATTGCCTGCGCCGGGATCAATCCATACTGCTCCACGGCCGTCTCGAGATTGAAGAACGCTCTGATACCGAAGGCCGCGATGAAGCCGATCAGCGTCCAGGTCGCGACCGGCGCGCGCTTCAAGAAGGGCTGCTCGTATTCGACCGGCATGCCCACGAGCGCCGGCAGATATTTCCACCACTCGTCGGGTGCGTTGCTGCCCCGATCACGCCGAGTTCGTTCCTTATCCGCTTCAATCTGCGCTATGGCCAGGATCTCTCGGGCCTGCTCCGGCAGCTGGGAGTCAGCAGGCCGAGCGGAAGTCACCACTTCCGTATATTCTCCAGGATCGAACCAGACGAATTCACAGGCCCGGCACACGTCGAGAGTAATGTCGTCTGAGACAGGAGCTTCAGTCATGCTGCGGCCGCACGATGGGCACTCGCGACCGGGAACGCCTCCATCACGACGCGCCGGCGGCCACAGCCGGTTCACCGCCTCACTAAGAGCCGTCTTGCGCAGAAGACCGATGCTTACGGCACGGCCTCCGCACGATGGGCAGTGCCAGTAGACGCCCTGTGGAGACTGTGCACGGTCCAGTCCGTGACGGCAATGCGGGCAGGTGAACACAGTCTAGTTCTGCCCGACATGAAATTCTTGCAGTCGAATTTCAGTGTGGATCCGACGGCGAAGGGTGAAAGCGGAAAGCAGTAGGCAGCACAACTACTGCGTTCTGCCTACTGCCTTCTGCCTTCGTAGTTTGAGAGTTTAGTCGTGCTCGTGGGGCGGATGGTCACGCATCCGGCGGACTACGACTTCCAGCATCTTGACCGCCAGCTCGGGATTTTCCTTGAGCAAGGCGCGGAAGTCCCAGCGGACCAGCTGCAGGCATTTTGTGCGAGTCTTTGCGGTGACCGTCGCGGTGCGAGTGCGGTCTTCCATCAGAGCCATCTCGCCGAAAAACTCCCCGGGCCCCATCTCCCGGAGCTTGTCACTGTTGTGGGTGACCTCGACGTTCCCCTCGGCGATGAGGAAGAAGCCCACGCCGGGATCGCCTTGTTTGACGATCACTGCGCCCGGCTCGTACACTCGCTCTTTCAGCGACCGGGAGATCCATTCGAGCTCCTTCCGGGGGAGGTCGCCGAAAATAGGGACCTTCTTCAAATGATCAAGATGGGAT
>JAIBHM010000023.1 GCA_020028535.1 Armatimonadota bacterium
GGGATGGCCGTGCTGCTGATCTCCGCCTGGCTCGAGGAAGTGCTGTCGCTGTCGGACCGGATCGGCGTGATGTACGGAGGGGAGCTCGTCGCGGAGTTCCGGCGCGGCGAGGCCACGGCCTATGAGCTGGGGCTGTACATGACTGGGGCGAAGCGCAAAGAAGCCGGCGCGACGGCATGAAGGCCCGGTTGCTCCTCCTGCAGATCGCGGCCCCGGTGGTTGCCATCCTCTTCGGGATGCTGATCTCGTCGATCATCATCCTCGCCATCGGCCGCAACCCGCTCGAGGTCTTCGGTATCATGGTGCGCTTCAGCCTGACCCGCACGGATAGCCTGTTCTCCATCCTCTTCAAGTCCACGCCGCTCATCCTTGCCGGCCTCGCCGTGGCCATGTCCTTCCGCGTGAACCTCTTCAACATCGGCGTCGAGGGACAATACTACATCGGCGCCTTCTTCGCCGCCTACGTCGGGTTCACGCTGCGCGGACTGCCGCCTCTCGTGCACCTGCCGCTCGCGCTCGCCGCGGCCATGATCGGCGGGATGCTGTGGGGATTGCTCCCGATCGTCCTGAAGCTGCGCCGGGGCGCCCATGAGGTCATCACCACGATCATGATGAACTACATCGCCTCCGCGTTGCTGCTGTACCTGATCGCCGACATCTTCCGCGATCCGGCGCAGGCGGGCACCCCGCGGGTGCGAACCCCGGACGTGGCCGGCGCCGCGCGGATCCCTTCGCTCGGCCCGTTCTTCGCGCAGTTCGGCCTGACGGGGTCGGACGTGCAGAAGGTGAACGCCTTGATCATCATCGGGATCGTCCTGGCCGTAGTGCTGGCCTACGCGCTCGCGCGCACCCGGTTCGGATACGAGGTACGGGCGGTCGCCGCGAATCCCCTTGCGGCCGAGGCCGCGGGGATCCCTAACGCCCGCGTGCAGTTCCTTGTCTTCATGCTGAGCGCCGGCATCGCGGGACTGGTCGGACTCAACGACATCCTCGGCTTCTTCGGCTACCTCGACATCGACTTCCCCAAAGGACTCGGGTTTCTCGGCATCTCCATCGCCCTGCTGGCCAAGAACCATCCGATCGGGGTGATCCCCGCGGCGCTGCTGCTCGGCTTCCTCGACCGCGGCGCGCAGGGCGTGCAGTTCTTCGCCCGCGTCCCCAAGGAAACGATCGTGATCATGCAGGCGATCATCATCCTGGCGATCGTCGTGGCCTATGAGCTGATGACACGCTACGTCCGGGTCCAGCGCAAGCGTGAAGCACAGCTCGGGACACCGCCCGGCCCCCAGGCGGCGATGCAACCGGGATCCGCGGAGGCCGGCTCGTAACTCGATGGAGTATCTCACCTCGCTGGTCAGTCTGGCGCTCATCGCCTCGGCCATCCGCGTGACCATGCCCATCCTGCTCGCCTCGCTCGGCGCTGTGTACTCTGAACGCGGGGGCGTGGTCAACATCGGGCTGGAAGGCACCATGGTGATGGGCACGTTCTTCGGGGCGGTTGGGAACTATTTCTTCGCGGAGGGATTTCCGGGGCTCGTGCGCGTGTTCCCCGATCTGGCGCCGATCGCGGGCGTGCTGGCGGCGATCCTCGCCGGGATCCTCTTCGCGTCCATCCACGCGCTGGTGACGGTCACATTCCGCGTCGACCAGATCGTCAGCGGCGTCGCGCTCAACCTCCTCGCGGCCGGCCTGGCGCGGTTTCTGAACATCCTGCTGTTTACGCAGTCGACGCAGTCTCCAGGCGTGAGAGGGTTTACGCCCATCGATATCCCGCTGCTCCGGGACATCCCGCAACTCGGACCCCTCGTCCGCGGCATCTCGCCGATGATCATTGCCGCATTGCTGCTCGTCGTGCTCAGCCAGTGGGTGCTGCTGCGCACACGCTTTGGGCTCCGTCTGCGGGCGGTCGGCGAATATCCGCTCGCGGCCGACACGCTCGGCGTGGACGTCGCCCGCATGCGTTACGCCGGCGTGCTGTTGAGCGGCGCGCTCGCGGGGATGGCCGGCGCTTACCTGGCCATCGAGCAGGCGCACCTGTACTTCGAAGGGATGACGCAGGGCAGGGGGTTCATCGCGCTCGCCGCCATGATCTTCGGCAACTGGTGGCCGGTCGGGGCGCTTGGGGCCTCTGCGCTATTCGGGTACTTCGACGCGCTGAGCCTGCGCGTCGTCCGCCTGCCCGTCCCGTACCAATTCATCAGCGTCCTGCCTCACGTGGTGACCATCCTCGTGCTCGCCGGGTTCGTCCGACGGGCGCAGATGCCGGCTGCGGACGGCGTCCCCTATACAAAGGAAGAAGAATGACCGCTGTGGTGGTCGGCGGCGCGAACGTGGACGTCATCGCCGCCTCCACCGGCCCGCTGCTGCACGGGGTGAGCAACCCGGGCCGTATCCGGATCAGCGCGGGCGGGGCAGGGCGCAACGTTGCCGAAAATCTGGCGCGCCTTGGCGTCTCGACCCGCCTGATCGCGGCGGTGGACGCACGTCCCATGTCGGATCTGGCCATCGAGCAGGCGGCACGGGCCGGCGTGGACGTAAGCGGGATTATCCGCGTCTCGGGTCGCGGCAACTACTACACGGCTATTCAGAGCGGGGGCGCGGTAGAGTGGGCGGTGGCCGACATGTCGGCGGCCGAATCGCTCACACGCGACAACCTCGATGTGCACGCATCGGCCATTCGCGCAGCCGATGCGGTCATCATCGACGCCAACCTCGCGCCGGCGACCATCCAAAGAGCGGCGGAGCTTGCAGGCGGACGAAGACTGTGCCTGCTCCCGGTATCCTCTGCCAAGGCGCCACGGATTCGCGCTGTATTGTCCAAAGCTTCCCTCATCGTGCTGAGCGCGGGCGAAGCCGAAGTCCTCACCGGGGCGCGGATTGACACGCCGAAAGACGCCCTTGGGGCGGCCCGGACGATACAGCCCTCGCCCGCCTCCACCGTCATCATCACGGTGGGAGCCCAGGGCCTCGGCTGGGTGGCGGGCGAGGCACTTTGGATCGAGCCCATCGCCGCGCCTGTAGTGGACCCATCCGGCGCGGGGGATGCCGTTGCCGCCGTCGCGGTCTTCGCCCTGCTCACAGGAATGGATCCCCACCAGGCCGCGCGGCTCGCCATGATCGCCGCCTCGATGACGCTCTCACTTGAAGGCGCCACGCACCCCGGACTCTCCCTGGACGCGCTCCATGCCAGAGCGTGATCTCCCCGAGTTCATCCATCTCTCGCCTGAGATCCGCGACGCCTTGAGCACCGCGACGCCGGTCGTGGCGCTGGAGTCCGCGGTGATCTCGCATGGCCTCCCTCATCCCACGGGACTCGATACGGCGGCGGGCCTCGAGACCGAGGTGCGGGCTCACAGCGCCGTTCCGGCCACCATCGCCGTCAGCGAGGGCCGTCTCTTGGTCGGTGCAGGAGCCGGTGAGCTGGCGCGATTGACCGGACCGGAGGCGTGGAAGATCGCGGAGCGCGACCTTCCTGTGGCCGTTGCGGCGCGCGCCACGGGCGGCACCACGGTTTCGGCGACGATCGCCATCGCGCAGATGGCTGGCATCGACGTGATGAGCACCGGCGGCATCGGGGGCGTCCACCTCGGAGCGGAACACACGTGGGATGTCTCGGCGGATCTCCCTGCGCTCGCGCGCCATTCGATCATCGTGATTTGTGCCGGCGCCAAAGCGATTTGCGACATCGCGAAGACGCTGGAGTACCTCGACACCGCGGGCGTGACGGTGGCCGCATTCGGGACCGACCGGTTTCCGAATTTCTACGCGGTCGACAGCGGGCGGGCCGCTCCGCGACGGATCGACGAGCCCCGCGACGCCGCGGTGATCCTGGCCGCCAAACGCCGGCTCGGCCAGCCCGGGGCGGTCCTGGTTGCGAACCCAATTCCGCACGAGTCGGCGCTTTCCGCCGACCTCGTGCGAGAAGCAGTAGAGCGCGCGATCGCACAAGCGAAGGATGTGCATGGCGGAGAACTCACGCCTGCTCTCCTGAATGCCCTCAGCGACATCACCGGCGGGCGCACCCTGCGGGCCAACCTCGCGCTCCTGCGCGCCAACGCGCGACTCGCCTCGCTGATCGCGCGCGAAGCCGCACAGGAAAGCCTCCGCGGGTAATTGAAGACAGTGGTCGATGGTGACAGACGTCGGAATCGGCGAGCGCCTGCGCAACGCTCGCGAAGCGAAAGGTCTCAGCCTGCAGGCGATGGAGGGGATCACGCGGATTCGCGCGGTCTACCTCCAGGCCTTAGAAGACGAGCAGTTCGACCGGCTGCCGGCGCCCGTGTACGCGAAAGGCTTCCTCCGTACCTACGCGGGGGCACTCGGCCTCAACCCGGAGCAGCTGGTGGAGCAGTACACGGGTGGGTTCGAGGCCCCCACCCAGTCCATTGTCGGTGTCCATCCGGTCGAGATCCCGATCCGCCCGGCAGCGCAACGCTCACCATTGCGGCGCGGCGCGACCCTGGCCGGAATCTTCCTCCTCGCCGGTGTCCTCGTGATCGGCATATTCGGGTATCTGCAGCTGCGGCGGTTCGGCGAGCCCGTTCCTCCCGAAACCGTCGCTCCACCGCCGGCTGTACCCGAATCGTCCGCCGAACCTGTCAAACCCAACCCGCGGATCCCCGAGCCTCCGCCTTCCGAGACGGAACCCGAACGCCCGCCGCCGATCACGCCGCCTGTCGGAGGTATCAATATCGAGGTGCGGGCGAGCGATGCATCCTGGGTGCGTGTGATCGCCGACGGAGCAGTGGCCTTTCAGGGTATCCTGGCGGCCGGCGACGTTCGCACGTGGCGCGCCGAGCGCTCGCTCACGATCCGCGTCGGCAATTCCGAGGTCGTGCAGGTGCTGGTGAACGGCAGGGTGTTCCAGCCCACGACTCCCGGGCGCGTCTGGGAGGAAACGATTGAAGCCCCGCAGTGACGCCGCCTGATCATGCGCGCTGAGATCATCTCCGTCGGCACGGAGCTGCTGCTCGGCCAGATCGTCGACACCAACGCCGCTTACATCGCCCGCGAGCTCGCCGAACTCGGTATCGACATCTTCTTCAAGCAGACGGTGGGCGACAACCCCGGTCGGATTCAGGACGCCGTGCGGCTTGCCATGAGCCGCGCAGACGCGATCATCATGACAGGCGGCCTGGGGCCGACCGAGGACGACCTCACCGTTGAGGCGGTGGCGGCGGCGCTCGGCGAAGAGCTGGTGCACAATCAGGAGGTCGCCGTACATATCAAGCGGTTCTTCGAGACGCGCGGTCGCGTGCCGCCGGACAGCGTGTTCAAACAGGCGCTGGTGCCGCGTACCGCGCAGGTCATCCCCAACGCGAGAGGGACCGCGCCCGGGGTCCATTTCGATCGCGATGGCCACATGATCTTCATGATGCCGGGCGTGCCGTTCGAAATGGACGGCATGATGCGCGACTACGTCCTCCCGCACCTACGCGAGCGCACCACGGGGGCCGTGATTCGTTCCGTGGTACTGCGCGTGACGGGAGAAGGAGAGTCTGCGGTCGAGGCGCGCATCAAGGACCTGATCCGCGGCACCTCGCCTACGGTGGCCCCGTATGCCAAGCTGGGTGAGGTCCACCTGCGGGTGACGGCCAAGGGATCGCCCGAGGAAGTGGCCGGGCAACTCTCGCGCGGAGTGGCGCTGGTGCGGGAGCGGTTGGGCGAGCTCGTGTACGGGACGGACAGCGAGACGCTCGAAGATGTGGTGGCGGGAATGCTGACCTCGAAGCGGCTGACGATTGCGGTCGCGGAGTCCTGCACCGGAGGGCTCCTCGCGCAGCGCTTGACGAATGTACCCGGGAGCTCGGCGTACTTCGTGGAAGGTGTGGTCGCATACAGCAACGATGCCAAGGTCGATGTGGTCGGCGTCGATCCCGGGCTCATCGAGACACATGGTGCGGTGAGCGCGCCCGTTGCCGAAGCGATGGCCGAGGGGATCCGCGCCCGTGTCCGCACGGACCTCGGCGTCTCGATCACCGGCGTCGCGGGGCCAAGCGGCGGGACCGCAGAGAAACCCGTCGGGCTGGTCTTCATCGGCCTGACGTCTTCTCGCGGAGTGCTGCACCGGCGGCTTGCCTTCGGCTCTGAACCGGGCCGCCAGGGAATTCGCCACCTCGCGTCACAGGCCGCGCTCAACCTGATCCGGCTGCAATTGCTGCGTGCATGAATGGGGCGCATCGCATCTTCGTCGCGGTGGCGCTGGAAGCATCGCTGCGCGAAGCCATCACCGACCTGGAACGGCGCCTCGAGGATGCGGGCGCGCGCCTGCGCTGGGTGAAGCCTGAGAACCTGCACTTCACTCTCCGCTTCCTCGGCCACATCTCCGACGCCCAGCTCAACCGCGTCAAGACGGCCACACGCGAAGCCGCGGAGGGGGTAACCGCATTCGGGATCGGCCTGGCAGGAGTGGGAGTGTTCCCAAACGCGCGGCGGCCGAAGGTGGTGTGGATCGGCATCCGCGAGGGGGCAGACACTCTGCGGGATCTGGCCGCACGCCTGGATGACACCCTGGCCCGGCAGCGGTTCCCCAAGGAGCCTCGGGGGTTCCAACCCCACCTGACCCTTGCCCGGGTCAAGGAACCGCGTCCCTGGGGCGATATGGGCCCCACACTGGGCCAGTTTGAGGGTGTGGAGGTAGGCCGACAGGAGGTTCGCTCCCTCCTGGTCATGGAGAGCCTTCTGCGGCCCCAGGGAGCCATCTACACACAGGTTGAGGAGGTTCCGCTCTCACCATACGAGAAGTAGTAGTGGCTCATAACGCATCCGAGTCATTGACAGGCGAACGAATGTTTGGTAGACTGCCCGCGAACAACGGCACCAAACCCCGCAGGAGGCAGCCATGAACGAGCGCCAGCGCGCCCTTGACTTAGCCGTCACCCAGATCGAGAAGCAGTTCGGGAAAGGGTCCATCATGAAGTTGGGCGAGGCCGGCAGCAAGCTTGCCGTGGAGGTAATCTCCACGGGAGCGCTCGGCGTGGACATCGCCCTGGGGATCGGCGGGGTGCCCCGGGGGCGCGTGGTGGAGATCTACGGCCCCGAGTCATCCGGCAAGACGACGCTGGGCTACCACATCATCGCCGAGGCACAGCGGGAAGGCGGGGTGGCGGCCTTCATCGACGCCGAGCACGCGCTCGATCCGAACTACGCGCGCTCAGTCGGCGTGGACGTAGACAACCTTCTCCTCTCGCAGCCCGACTCGGGCGAGCAGGCACTCGAGATCGCGGAGACGCTGGTGCGCAGCGGGGCCGTGGACGTCATCGTCGTCGACTCGGTCGCGGCGCTCGTACCGCGGGCCGAGCTCGAGGGCGAAATGGGCGACGCCCACATGGGATTGCAGGCGCGTCTGATGTCCCAGGCGCTGCGCAAACTCGTCGGCGCCATCAGCCGCTCCCGCGCCATCGTCGTGTTCATCAACCAGATCCGCGAGAAGATCGGGGTCATGTTCGGCTGCTTCCACTACAACACGCGCGTGGTGCTGGCCGATGGGACAACCGAAAAGATTGGAAAGATCGTCAACCAGCGAAAGCCCGTTGAAGTCCTCAGTTACGATCCGGCAACTGGAAGTATCCAACCACATCGGGTGGTCAACTGGTTTGATAACGGCGTTGCTGACCAGTTTTTGCAATTTGAGGTCGCAGGCGGCGCTTCAGGACGACGGAAGTTTGCGGCCACCCCAAACCATATGATCTTTACACCTCGAGGCGAAGTGCCGGCCGGCGAGCTCCGAGTTGGAGACGAGGTGCTCGTGGGAGTCGAGGATTACCGGCTCACCGATGACCAGATGCAGTTACTCCTAGGAAGCTCGTTGGGAGATGGGTCACTTCGGAAGACCGGACATGAATCCGCCGCGTTTCGTGTCGGGCACGGGCACGATCAAGAGGAGTATGTTCGCTGGAAGCATTGGATGCTCGATCCCTTCTCTCGTCCCTTGGCTCGTGTGGGCAATGGTGCAGGGTTCGACACACTATCATTCCCTGCATTGGCCGAACTCCGTCAGGAACTCTACCCTGCAGAGGGCGGGCGCACGGTCGGCACATCTGTCCTCGATAGGCTTGATGCCCGCGGCATCGCCGTATGGTACGGGGACGACGGATCCTTCGCCGGACATTTCGAGCGATGGGGTCAAGGAAAGGCAGTTGTGTATAACAAGACACTCACCGGAGAAGCTCGCGCCAGAGTCGTCGCGCTCTTTGAGCGAGTCGGAGTGGGTACACCACGCGATGATGGCCGTGGATTCTGGTTCTCAGCGGAACAGACGAAGCGCCTGCACGAACAGATTGCGCCCTATTTGCATCCCTCCGTGGATTACAAACTTCATCCGAGCCTCAGGGGACACTTCAGCTGGCAACCCGACTTGAGTGATGCGCACCTGAACGGAACGCGGCTGGCAGCCAGAAAAAATCGGCGGATCGCTCCCGCCCGTATTACTAGGGTCTACCTCAAGCCGCGGACGCGATCGACGCACCGATTCGATCTGGAGGTGGAGGGGAACCACACCTACCTCGTGGATGGGGTTGTGGTCCACAACTCCCCAGAGACGACTACGGGCGGCCGGGCCCTGAAATTCTACTCGTCCGTGCGCATGGAGATCAGGCGCACCGAGAACTTGAAGTCGGGTGACGAGGTCAAGGGAATGCGCGCGCGGGTGAAAGTCGTAAAGAACAAGCTCGCGCCGCCGTTCCGCGACTCCGAGGTTGACATCCTCTTCGGCCTCGGCATCAGCAAGGCGGCCAACATCCTCGACGTCGCCACCGCGCACGGCATCGTGCAGCGCACCGGCACCTGGTTCAACTTCGGCGAGATGAAGCTCGGCCAGGGCCGCGACAACGCGCGCGACTTTCTGGAGAGCAACCCTGAGCTGGCGCGCGAGATCGACCGGCGGGTGCGCCTGACGGTAGGACTGATCAAGTCTCCGGCTGCCCCGGAGATGCGCGAGACGAACGGCACCGGGAAGGAGCCGGCAACCAAGGTTAAGGCATAGGACGTGAAAGTCCTGCGCCTCGGACCGCCTTCGGGCAGGCGACACCTCCAGCGAGTAGTGCTCGATGGAGGTCCGGCGCTGCGGTTGACGCAAGAGGACGTTGCAGCGCTCCGCCTCGAAGAAGGAACGGAGCTCGACGAGGCCGCACTGAACGCGCTGCGCGCACGGGCCGACGTCGTCCGGGCGATGGAAGTGGCCCTGCGACTGCTGGCCGTTCGCCTGCGCAGCCGCAGGGAACTGGAGCAGCGGTTGAGCCGGCGCGACATCGCGCCCGCGACGGTGCGGGTGGTCGTCGAGCGGCTTGCGGCAGAAGGGTTCATCGACGACATGCGGTTCGCTCGAGCGTGGGTGCGGGGACGCCTCGCGCTGCGACCGTCCGGAGCGGTGCGGCTTCGCCGCGAACTTCTGCGCAAAGGGATTGCCCCCGAACTCATCGAGCCGGCCCTGCGTGAGGCCTTTGCCGAATCTGACGAACGCCAGCTGGCGCTGGATGTCGCCCGAGCCCGGATGCGCCGTTACCGTTCCGATCCGCCCGACGCAGCCTACCGGAGGCTGGCCGGCGTGCTCCAGCGGCGCGGGTTTTCGGCGGACGCGATCGCGACGGCGCTGAGAGAGGTACTCGGCCGAACAGTCACGGTGATGGACTAATGGTAGACCACAGGCGGTTGACAATCGAAGGGTCTACGGGCCAGCTGGTCCTCGATCTCACCGCGACCTCCGTCGCGGAGCGCGCCGATCCAACAGAAGGAATTCTCGAGGGGCTCACTGAGCAACAGCGTGCCGCCGTCACCCACGAGCGCGGTCCACTCCTCATTGTCGCCGGCGCCGGGACCGGCAAGACGGCCGTCATCACACGCCGCATCGCCTGGCTCGTCACCGGCAGGCGCGCCAAACCGGCAGAGATTCTTGCGCTCACGTTCACAGATAAAGCCGCCGCCGAGATGGAAGAACGCGTCGACATCCTCGTCCCGTACGGCTACACGGACGTCCGGATCAGCACCTTTCACGCCTTCGGCGACCGGCTGCTCAGGGATCACGCGCTCGACCTGGGTCTGGCCCCCGACTTCCGGATCCTGACCAAGGCCGAGCAGGTGATCTTCTTCCGCGAGCGGCTGTTCGAGTTTCCGCTGGACTACTACCGGCCGCTCGGCGATCCGACGCGCTACGTCGAGGGGATGCTGGCGCTGATCAGCCGCGCCAAGGACGAGGACATCACGCCGGCCGAGTACGTCGCGTTCACCGACACAGTGGTCGCCCAGGCCGCCTCTGACCCCTCCGACAAGGAGCTCGCCGAGCACGCCCGCCGGCAGCGTGAGATCGCGCTCACCTACAAGCGCTACCAGGAGCTCCTCGCGGCGGAAGGATGCGTTGACTTTGGAGATCTCATCACGCTATCCCTCAAGTTGCTGCGGGAACATCCGACGATCCTGGCCGAGTGCCAGCAGCAATTCAAGCACATCATGGTGGACGAGTTCCAGGATACCAACTACGCGCAGTTCCAGTTGGTCCGGTTGCTTGCTGCCGCCGATCCGGAGCCCAACGTTGCCGTGGTGGGAGACGACGACCAATCCATTTACAAATTCCGCGGGGCGGCGATCAGCAACATTCTGAACTTCATGGACGTGTACCCCGGGGTGCGGCAGATCGTTCTCACCACCAACTACCGGTCCCATCAGGCGATCCTGGACACAGCCCTGCGGCTGATCCGCCACAACAACCCTGACCGGCTCGAGGTGAAGACCGGACTGGATAAACGGTTGCACTCCTTGGCCGCGCCCGGTCCGGCGCCAGAGCATGTGCACCTCGACACGCTCAGCAGTGAGGCGGATTGGGTCGCCGCGCGCATCGCCGAAAAGGTGGAGCGTGGCGACTACAAGTATCGCGACTATGCCATCCTCGTCCGCAGCAACATGGACGCCGATCCGTTCCTGCGCGCGCTCAACATGCGCGGGATTCCCTATCGATTCACGGGCAGCCGGGGGCTCTACAATCGTGAGGAGATCCGGCTGGCCATGGCCTTCCTCCGCGCGCTCGCCCGCCCGGAGGACAGCCTGAGTTTGTACTACCTCGGTGTCTCGCCGCTGTACCTGATTGCCGCCACGGATGTCGCCAAGGCGCTCAGTTATGCGGATCGCAAGAACCGGACGCTGGAGCATGTGTTCCGCCACCTCCACCTGGAAGGCTTTGCAGACCTGGCGGACGAGCTTGCGCCCGAGAGCCGGGCCGGGATCACAAAGCTGCTGGCCGACCTCGACGAAATGCGGCAAGTGATGAAAGAACAGATCACAGGCCGCGTCCTGCACGAATATCTGATGACTCGCACCGGGTACATCCGCCGGCTCGCCACCTCAGGGCTCGTCCAGGACGAAGTCCGCGTCGCGAATCTGGCGAAGCTCTTCACGCTCATTGATCGCTATGGGCACATCGCGGCCTACGATCGCGTGCCGGAGTTCGTGAAGTACATGGACCATCTCATCAGCGCGGGCGACGATCCCGCCGTAGCCGAGGCGGAGTTCGACCAGGATGCAGTCAACGTCCTCACCGTACACAAGGCGAAAGGCCTGGAGTTTCCCGTTGTCTTCCTGGTGAGCGCCGTCGCCGACCGCTTCCCGACCCGTAACCGCGGTGAGACGATTCCGCTCCCCGATCCCCTCGTCAAGGACATCCTCCCGGGCGGCGACTTCCATCTCCAGGAAGAGCGGCGCCTCTTCTACGTCGGCATGACCCGCGCGAAGCGCGAGTTGTACATGACCAGCGCCCGAGACTACGGGGGACTGCGGCCGCGCAAAGTCAGCCGGTTCGTCCTGGAAGCCCTCGACATCCCCCAGGTGGATATCGCCGCGCACAAAGCATCACCGGTAGAGGCGATCCACCGGCACGCGCCGCCCGCGGACGGCCAGCAGCACCTGGCGGGCGTCATCCCGCCGGAAGCGCCGCTGATTGTCAGCTTCCGCCAGGTCGATGACTACGACACGTGCCCGCTGAAATACAAGTACACGCACATCCTGCGCGTCCCGCTGCTGCGGGACCACCGCGTCGTCTACGGCTCAGCCATCCACGAGGCGATCCGCGAATACCACCGGCGCAAGGCGCGCCGCCAGCTGGTCACGCTCGAGGATCTGATCTCCAACTTTGAACGGGCGTGGATCAATCAAGGGTTCATCAGCCGGGAGCACGAGGACCAGCGCCTGGAGGAAGGCCGGGAGGTCCTGCGGCAGTTCTTCAAGTTTCAGGAAGGCACGGGCTACGTGCCAACCTTCGTCGAAGCGCCGTTCTCTTTCCAGGTCGGCGCCACGCGGGTGAAGGGCCGCTGGGATCGCGTGGATATGCGCGGCGACGAGGTCGTGCTCATCGACTTCAAGACGAGCGACGTACGGACACAGAAAGACGCGGACAGGCGCGCGCGGGAGAGCCTGCAGCTGGCGATTTACGCGCTGGCCTACCGCGAAGTCTACGGCGCGATGCCGGACCGGCTGGAGCTCCACTTTCTCGGACCGCAGCGTGTGCTTGTCGGCAAGGCGCAGCCGGACGGGGAGCTGCTGGCGGAGACCGCGACGGCGATCGGCCGGGTATCCTCCGGGATCCGCAGTCAGCAATTCATCGCGACTCCCGACTTCTATCGCGCCTGCCGCTATTGCGCATTCGCGTCGATCTGTCCCTACACTGCGACCGGGGATCCCGAGGTGGAGGAGTGATCCGCCTTCTGCACCTGGCCGACCTCCATCTGGGCCGGCCGTTTCAGATGCTCGGGGAGAAGGGGGCCGGTCAGCGGCGCGCGCTGGAAGCGACGCTGGTCCGCGCGGTGGACCTCGCGATCGAGCAGCGGATCGATCTCGTCCTGATCGCCGGCGACCTCTTCGACTCTCCGAAACCCTCGCCCTCGACAGTGGACTTGGTGACACGCGAGCTGCGTCGCCTCGATGACGCGCGGATCCGCATCGCCCTCGTCGCCGGCAACCACGACGTCGGTGAGGATGGCTACATCGGAGGCTGGGACCGCCTGCGCGGGGCCACCCCCAACCTCATCGGCTTCGGTCGGAACATCGAAGCGCACACGTTCCAGGATCTCGACCTGGTGCTGATCGGGCGGTCACCTGAGCCCGGATCGGGAACAAGTCCCCTCACGGGCTGGCCGCAGAGCCGCGCCGCGCGCTTCGCGATCGGCCTTACCCACGGCTCAAGCTACCGCGCGGGCGTCGTTGAAGGCGCCGGCGTGATCCATCCGCAGGAGATCCGTGACCTGGGGCTGGACTACCTGGCGCTCGGCGACTGGCACTCCGCCCTCGAGATCCTCGGTCCTCCCCAGGCGGCCTGGTATGCGGGTTCGCCTGAATTGCTGGCCTACGATCAGGAAGGCGCGGGCCACGTCCTGCTCGTGGAGATCCCGGCGCCCGGACAGGCTCGGGTCACCCCACAGCGTATCGGCCGCAGGCGCTACCGCCGTCTCGAGGTCGACGCCGCCACGACGGACGAGCAGGGAATGCGCCGCGCCATCCAGGCCGCCGCGGACCCAGACACGGTGTGCGATGTGGTCGTCTCCGGCCTGGTTCCGGTCTCGCGCATTATCAATACACGGTCGATCGAGGACGAGCTCACCGAGCGGTTCTTCCGGCTGCGCATCACTAACCGCACGCAGGTGTGGCTGGATGATGAGCAGATGGCTCAACTGGCCGAGGATACCGTGCTCGGTCACTTCGTGCGCCTGATGCACTCACGCATCGCGGAGGCCCCGGAACCGCGGCGGCCGGTGCTGGAAGAAGCTCTCCAGATGGGCGTCGCCCTGCTGCAGGGCAGGGAGGTTTTGAGTTGATTCTGCGGCGCCTCCACCTGCGCCGCTTCCTCGGACTGCCGGACGCGGCGTACGATTTCGCGCCGGGCATCAACGTCATCATCGGGCCCAACGAGGCAGGCAAATCCACGCTCCGGACGGCTATACGCACCGTGCTCTACGAAAACCCAGCCACGACATCGCCAAAATCACGCGACCAGTTCCGCACGTGGGGCGTAGATGATCCGCCTGAATTGGTCTTAGAGTTCGAGCTCAACGGCCGGCGTTTCACACTGACGAAGAACTACGCCACGCGCAAGGTTGTGCTCGGGGATGCCGCCGGTCAGACGTGGGAACAGCACAAAAGCGTTCAAGAGCGGGTGGTGGCCGCCCTGGGGCTCCCCACCGATGACCTGTTTGACGCCACCGCGCACATCGCGCAGACCCACCTCGAACGGATCCACGTCACGAGCATCGGAAAGGAACTCGGGCGGATTATCGGCGGCGGGGGCGAGGATGTCACCACGGCGCTGAGGCGTCTGGAGACGCACATCAAAGCCCTCGAGCGGGGCAGCAGGACCGTCGCAGTCAAGGAACCCGGTCAACTCGTGGCGTTGGAGCGCAAGGTCGCCGCGCTTCGCGAAGAGGTTGACGCGCTGCGGCGAAACGCCGCGCAGGCGGATCGGTCACGAGTGGAGTTGACCGCCATCAGCGCGGCACGTGCCCAGCTGGCCGAGCAGTTCGGTGCGAAGAAGACGCTGCTGGAGAGCAATCAGGAAATCCTCCGTGATGAAGAGCGTCTGGCCGCCCTCAAGCGCGAGGAAGCGATGTGGGAGCAAAAGGTGAGGGACATCGGCGACCTGGGCAAGCGACTCGCCGCCCTCGACCGGGATCTCGAACAGGCAACAGCGCGGGGCGTCCCGGCCGACGCGCCGACCCGCCAGGCCCGCACGTTGTCCGAACGGTTGCAGGCACGCGAGCGCGATCTCGAGGTGGTCCGCCATGAGCTCGAGACGCCGGAAACCGGGCGCCGTCCTCCCGTCGCCGCATGGGTGCTCGTGATGGTCAGCGCGATCCTTGTCGGCCTCGGGCTGCTGGCCCGCGGCACGTGGGGTCCGGTTGCCTCGATGCTCATCGTGGCCGGCATCGCCGCTATGGCGGCGGGGGGAATCTTGATCTCCCGGGCCGCGCGTGCCGCGCAACTCGCTGTGTTGCGGCGTGAGGAACGCGAGAGACGGGAACAGACGCTCGAGGATGAGCTCAGACAGGTTGGCGTGCAGCTTGATGGGGCGCTGGCGGCGCTGGGGTGTGCCTCAGTGGCGGAGGCCGAGGATCGCGTTCGCGGCTATCGTGACCTGGTCAGGGAACGGCAGCAGGTCGCCGAGTTCGTTCAGCGATTGCGCGAGGGCAGCGACGACGAAGCCCTCGCGGAGCGCTGGAAGACCGTGCGCCGCGACGTCTTCGGCCTGGAGGAGCGCCTTCGCGCCCCCGAGGTGACGGCAAAGCGGATGACGCCCCTCCAGGTGCAAGGCCTGGAACGCGAGGTCGGGGATCTCGAGGGGCAGCTCACGCAGGCGCAGCGGCGCGAGATGAAGATCACCGTCGATCTCGAGCGATTGACGACCGATTCCGAAGAGCTGGCGGCGAAAGACGAACAGCTGGCGGAGGCCGACGAAGCCCTGGCCATGATCCGGCGCCACCACGAGGTCTGCACTGAGGCGCTGGCCGTACTCACCGAGGCCCGACGGCTGGCTGAGGTGCCGCTCCGTGAGGTGGTGGAGAAGCGGGCGGGGGAGTTTCTGGCTGCCGCTACAGAGGGTCGATACAAGCGCCTGGGTCGATACAAGCGCCTGGCTGTCGAACCGGAAACATTGAGCCTTTCGGTCTGGTCGGACGAGGCGGGGGGATGGATCGAGGCCGCAGAACCCCACCTCAGCCGCGGCACCGTGGACCTGGTCTACCTCGCCGCACGCCTGGCGCTCGTTACCGTGCTGACCGGCGGCAGGCGCCCGCCGCTGCTCTTCGACGACCCCTTCATCACTTTTGACGATCGCCGTCGGGCAGGAGCCCTGGCGCTCTTGCGGGAGCTGAGCCGTGACCACCAGGTGTTTCTCTTCACATACACCCGGCACTACGACCAGTTTGCCGACCGCCTGATCGAACTGCCGGACCGGACCGCTCTGCAGGCCGCCCCCGCGGGCATTCCGGCCCCAGTTACCGCGCCTTCCGCCACGCCCGAACCTACCGCTCCGAGCCCCGTCGGGCCCCTCTGGGAACCGCATCCACATTGACCCCGCCTGCCTAGCCGGGCTAAAATTGTTATTTGAGGCAGCGACCACTACACCGAGAGGTGATAGTAAGGAAGCGACGTACGCCTACAACCCAGAGGAGGTGACCCGCCATCCAACTCACCCCAGAAGTCATTGCACTTGTGGCGGGGTTGATCGCGTTCCTCCTTGGATATCTCCTGCGCAGATACGTCGCCGAGGCGCGGATTAGATCGGCCGAAGAGGCCGCCCGACGGATCAATGAGCAAGCCCTGAAAGAGGCCGAGGCGAAGAAACGTGAAGCGATCGTTGAGGCCAAAGATGAAGCGTTCCGTCTCAAGCGCGAGGCGGAACATGAGATCCGCGAGCAGCGGGCCGAGCTCCAGCGTCTTGAGCGGCGCCTGGTCCAGCGCGAAGAATCCCAGGATCGCAAGACGGAGGCCGTAGAGCAACGCGAACGAGGCCTGACCCAGAAGGAAGCCGAACTTGCGAAGGCGCGTGAAGAGGCCGCCGCGACCTTCGCCCAGCACCAAGCAGAACTTGAGCGCATCTCCGGCCTGACGGCCGAGCAGGCCCGCGAGCAACTTCATCGCCGGGTCGAGGAGTCGGCGCGCGGGGAAGCCCTGCAGATCGTCAAGAAGATCGAGGCGGAAGCCCGCGAGGAGGCGGACCGCCGCGCACGCGAGATCATTGCGCTCGCCATTCAGCGCTGCGCCGCCGATCACACTGCGGACGTCACCGTTTCCGTTGTCCCCCTGCCCAACGACGACATGAAGGGTCGGATCATCGGCCGCGAGGGCCGGAACATCCGCACCCTGGAGGGCCTCACCGGCGTCGACCTGATCATCGACGATACCCCGGAGGCCGTGACCCTGTCGTCCTTCGACCCGATCCGCCGCGAGATCGCCAAGATCGCGCTGGAGAAACTCATTGCCGACGGCCGCATCCACCCCGCACGCATCGAGGAAATGGTCGAGAAGTCCCAGCGCGAGCTGGAACAGCGCATCCGCGAGGAAGGCGAACGCGCGGCGTTCGAGGCCGGCGTGCACGGCCTGCACCCCGAGGAGATCAAGCTGCTCGGCCGGCTGCGCTTCCGCTACTCCTACGGCCAGAACCTGTTGCAGCATTCGGTCGAAGTCGCGTTGCTCAGCGGTCTGATGGCCCAATTGCTGGATGCAAACCCGCAACTGGCGCGCCGCGCCGGACTGCTCCACGACATCGGCAAAGCGCTTACACACGAAGTCGAAGGCACACACGCCACGATCGGCGTGGACATCTGCCGCCGCTACCACGAGCCGCCCGAAGTCCTCAACGCCATCACCTATCACCACGGCGATGAGGAGGCTCGCTGTACGGAGGCGATCCTGGTCGCCGCGGCGGACGCCATCTCCGCGGCGCGCCCTGGCGCCCGTAAGGAGACCGCCGAGATGTACGTCAAGCGCTTGGAGAACCTGGAGCGGATCGCTACGTCGTTCCCCGGCGTGGAGAAAGCCTACGCCATCCAGGCGGGACGCGAGGTGCGCGTCATCGTGCGGCCGACCGACGTGGATGACACAACCGCCCAGTCGCTGGCGCGGGAGATGGCCAAGAAGATCGAGGACGAGATGGAGTATCCGGGTCAGATCAAGGTGACCGTGCTGCGCGAGACCCGGGTCATCGAATACGCCAAGTAATGCGCATCCTCTTCGTGGGGGATGTTCACGGCAAGCCGGGGCGGCGGATCCTCAAGGAGCGCCTGCCCCGGCTGCGCAGCCGCTTCGAGGCCAATCTGGTCATCGTCAACGGCGAGAACGCCGCGGGAGGCGCCGGCATCAGCGCCGACGTCGCCCAGGAATTGCTCGCATCCGGCGCCGACGTCATCACCGGCGGGAACCACACCTGGCACCACCGCGACGCCTTTGAGCTGCTGGATGCCGAGACTCGCATCGTGCGGCCCCTCAACTATCCGGCCGGAACCCCCGGCCGTGGATCGGCGGTCGTCGCCGCCGCTCGGAATACCACGCGTGTCGCGGTCCTGAACGCTCAGGGCCGCGTCTTCATGCCGGTCCCGATCGACGATCCCTTCCGCATCCTGCGTGCGGAGGTCGACCGGCTGCGCGAGCAGACGCCCGTAATCGTCGTCGACATGCACGCTGAAGCCACCAGCGAGAAGGTGGCGCTGGGCTGGTATCTCGACGGAAAGGTGAGCGCCGTCATCGGCACGCACACCCACGTGCAGACCGCGGACGAGCGCGTGCTGCCGGAGGGGACGGCCTACATCACCGACGTCGGCATGACGGGACCGCTCGACGGTGTGCTCGGCATGGACCGCGAGCGCATCATCGAGCGGTTCCTCACAGCGCTGCCCGTGCGCTTTGAGGTCGCCGCCGGCCCGGCGCAGCTGAACGCGGTGGCCCTGGACATCGACGAAGACAGCGGACGCGCGCGCTCGATCGTGCGCATTCGCGAAACCGACGATGCGGATTGACCTGCACGTGCACACGACGGCGTCCGACGGGCTGCTGTCACCTGGGCGCCTGTTGGCTCTCGCCAAGGACGCCGGCGTGGGTATTTTGGCCGTCGCCGATCATGACTCAACAGACGCTGTCGATGCGGCAATGAACGAGGGATGGCGTCTGGGTGTTGAGGTCATTCCGGCCGTCGAGATCAACACGGACGTCGACACCACCGAAGTGCACGTGCTTGGGTACTACATTGACCACCATCAGCACTGGCTGCAGGAGTTCCTGACACGCCAGCGCGACGGACGCGTGAACCGGGCGGCCAGGATGGTGGAAAAGCTCAACGCCCTGGGAATTCCCGTCACGTTCGAGCGCGTGAGGGCGATCGCCGGTGGGGCGGTGGGACGCCCCCACGTAGCCCGCGCGCTCATCGAAGCCGGAGTCGTCAAGTCGACGGAGGAAGCGTTCGAGAGGTACATCGGCCGGAATGGCCCGGCCTACATCGAGCGAATGAAAGTCACGCCGGAGGAAGCCGTCCACGTCATCCTGAAAGCGGGAGGCATCCCGGTGCTGGCACATCCAGGGTGGGGCGTACGCGAGGAGATGATTCCCCCGCTGGTGCAGGGTGGACTCGAGGGCCTTGAAGTCTATTATCCGGACCATACGCCCGCCATGGTGACACGCTTCCTCGAGATCGCGGCGCAACTCCATCTCCTGGTCACCGGCGGCACGGACTTCCACGGCGGGGACCTCGCCACACGCGTGGGCGTCGGCAGCCAGTACGTCCCTGTCGACGCTGTAGAGCGACTGAAGGAGCGCGCCGGCTCGAAGGCGCAGAGACACTAGGTCAGAGGAGAACCATATGCGCTGTCCGCAGTGTGGAACGGAGAACCCAACTGGGAAGATCGTATGCCGGAACTGTGGCACAAGATTGAGGGTAGGGGCAGGGGGCCCGGTGGTCCTCGGTGCCATCAGTGAAGAGGAGTTGATACGCCGCGTACGCGTCGACATGCGCAAGCTGCTCTTTGTTACCGGTATCGTCATAGTCTTCGGTGTCGTCCTCGGGTTCCTCATCCGCTAGGAGATCAGGGCAATGGGCGTCGCCGACCTGCGGAAACTGCCGTCCGTCGAGAGGCTCCTTCAGCACCTCGAGGCCGCGAACTCAGGCCTGCCGCGGGCGTTGCTGGTGGACGCGGCGCGCGCGGCCGTCGAAGCCACACGCGAGCGCCTTCTGCGCGGCGAGGAAGTGAGCCCGGACGTCGGCTCGCTCGTGGAGAACGCGCTCCGGATCGCCCGTACGCGCGGGACGCCGACGCTGACACGGGCGGTCAACGCCACCGGCATCATCCTCCACACGAACCTCGGCCGCGCCCCACTCAGCCTGCGAGCGGCCCAGGCCGTGGCCGAGGTCGCGGTGGGATACTCAATGCTCGAGATCGACCGCGATACAGGACGCCGCGGATCCCGACATCAACACGTCGAGCCCCTGCTGACACG
Organism: Armatimonadota bacterium; assembly: GCA_020028535.1. Classification (GTDB taxonomy): domain Bacteria; phylum Sysuimicrobiota; class Sysuimicrobiia; order Sysuimicrobiales; family Kaftiobacteriaceae; genus Kaftiobacterium. The sequence goes on from JAIBHM010000023.1 coordinate 19,957, forward strand.
CCTCAGCGGCGCCGAAGCGGCCACCGCGGTGAACAACAACGCCGGCGCAGTGCTGCTCGCGCTCTCTGCGCTTGCCCGCGGCAAGGAGGTCATCGTCTCGCGGGGAGAGCTGGTGGAGATCGGCGGCTCGTTCCGTCTGCCCGATGTGATGGCGCAAAGCGGCGCGCACCTCGTCGAAGTCGGCACGACCAACCGCACCTACGCGCGCGACTACGAACGCGCCGTCACCAAGGAAACAGGGCTGCTCTTGAAAGTCCATCGCAGCAACTTCGTGGTGAGCGGCTTTGTCCACGAAGCGTCTCCCGCCGAGCTCGTCGAGATCGGCCGCCGCCACGGCATCCCGGTCATGTTCGACCTGGGCAGCGGCTGCCTCATCGACTTACGACCTGGGGGGCTTCCGTATGAGCCTACGGCGCAGGACGCCGTCGGCATGGGCTACGACCTGGTCACATTCAGCGGCGACAAGTTGCTGGGCGGGCCGCAGGCCGGGCTCGTGGTGGGGCGGACGAAGTTTGTCGAGATGGTGCGGGCTCATCCCCTCGCGCGCGCGCTCCGCATGGATAAGCTGGATTACGCCGCGCTTGGAGCGACGCTGTCGGCGTATCTTGATCCCTCGACGGTGTGGGATGAGATCCCGGTGCTGCGGATGCTCACACGATCCCATGATGCGCTCCGGGCTGCGGCCGAGGAGTTGAGGGATGCGCTGCGGTCGCGCGCGCCCGCGTCATGGCAGATCGACGTCGAATCCACCACGTCCGAAGTCGGCGGAGGCTCCCTGCCGGAGGCGCACCTGCCGTCTTACGCGGTTGCAATACGGACACCCACACCGCTTGAAGAGCGAGAACTCACCCTACGCCGGCACCATCCACCGGTGTTTGCCCGAATCGCCGAGAACGCGCTCCTCCTGGACGTGCGCGCGTTACTCCCCGGCGATGCGCTCATCATCGTGAACGCCCTGACGTCCTCCTAGCCAGTCTCCCAGCAACATGCGCCACTCCGTCATCGGCACCGCAGGCCACATCGACCACGGCAAAAGCGCCATCGTCAAGGCCCTCACCGGCATCGATCCGGACCGGCTGGAGGAAGAGAAGCGCCGGGGCATGACCATCGACCTCGGCTTCGCGCATTTCGACCTGCCCGGTGGAGGGCGGGTCGGCATCGTGGACGTGCCCGGGCATGAACGCCTGATCAAGAACATGCTGGCGGGCGCGACGGGGATTGACCTCGTGTTGCTGGTCGTCGCGGCCGACGAAGGCGTCATGCCGCAGACGCGAGAACACCTCGACATCCTGCGGTTCCTCCCCGTGCGCGGGGGTATCATCGTCCTCAACAAGATCGATCTTGTGCAGGATCCGGCCTGGCTCGACCTCGTCACCGCCGATCTCGCAACTCTCACCCGCGGGACATTCCTCGAGCAGGCACCGGTGATTCAGGTCTCGGCCAGAACGGGCGAGGGGATCCCCGCGCTCGTTGGGGCCATCGACCGCGCACTCGATGGACTGGCCACCCGCACCGCGGACGCGCCGGCGCGGCTGCCGGTCGATCGTTCCTTCACCATGGCAGGGTTTGGCACCGTCGTGACCGGGACGCTGTGGGGCGGGCGAATCGCCCCGGGCGACACTCTGGAGCTCCTGCCGCAGCGCCGTACCGTCCGGGTGAGAGGCGTGCAGTCGCACGGCTCAAGCGTCCCGGCCGGCCTCGCGGGATCGCGGGTCGCCGTGAACTTGACGGGCATAGAGAAGGGCGAGATCGAGCGGGGGAACGTCCTCGCGACGCCAGGGGTCTTCACGCCGACGAGGAGGCTCGACATGCGCCTCCGCCTGCTCCCCAGTGTCCCGCCGCTTCCCCACCTCGCGCGCGTCCGCCTCTACCTCGGATCGGACGAAATCATCGGCCGCGTCGCGCTGCTCGATCGCCGGCGGCTGGAGCCGGACGATGAGGCGCAGGCCCAGATCAGGCTCGAACGCGAGACGATCGCCAATGCCGGCGATCCGGTGGTGATCCGCCGCTACTCCCCGATGCTCACATTGGGCGGCGGTGTCATCACCGACGCGCATCCACCGTTCCGCCGGCGCGGCGAGGCCGTGGCGCCGACCGCGGCGACGTTAGAAGAACGCCTCGAGGCGGCGATCCAGGCGGCGGGCACCACCGGCGCGACGGTCGAGGAGTTGATCGCGCAGGTGTCGGCGGCGCGCGCTCAGGTCAACAAGGCCTTAGCGGACCTGGCTGCCGCGAGCCGCGCCGTGCAGATCCGCGGCCGTGTGTTTCATGTTGAGGTGCGGGACAAGATCGCCTCGGCGATCCGGCGTGAGGTCGCGGCGTTTCACAGCGAGGTCTCGTGGCGTCCCGGGATTCCCAAGGACGAGTTGAAGACGAAAGCGTACGGCCCGGGTGACAACCGTCTATACGCTCAGATCCTGGAGCAGTTGGTGGCCAACCGCGAGGTGGAAGACGGCGGGGCGTTCATTCGGCGTCCTGGCTTTGCGCCAATCATCAGCGCAGCGGACGCAACGTTGAGGGCTCGAGTGGCCGCCGCGCTCTTGCGCGAGAAGTTTGCGCCGCCCACCCGCGCAGACCTCTCGAAAGAGAGTGATCCGAAGACGTTCGACCGCGTGCTGCGGACATTGCTGGATGACGGAACCGTCGTCGAGGTCGGCCCCGGTGTGTACTTTCATGAGGCGGCACTGGAAGAGATCACACGCATCGTCGCGGATGAAGTCGGATCAAAGGGAAGCGTGACGGTCGCCTCGCTACGGGACCGTTTGAAGACGAGCCGGAAGTACGCGTTGACCGTGCTGGAGTACTTGGATACGATCAGGCTGACCCGGCGGGTAGGCGAT